>JBNMJF010000064.1:0-8353 GCA_050873665.1 Helicobacteraceae bacterium | reverse complement strand
TTCTTGCACGAGTTTGCCAAGTACGCCAAGTGTGTCAGGGACGCGCTGGGAATCTTTTAAGAGTTCGGGGAATTGCGCTAAAACGCGAGCAGATAGCGAAATGTCGCTCGTGGCGATTTCTATCCCCGCGTGATTGCAAAATGCTTTTGCAATGGGGAGGAATGAATAAGTCGCTAGGGCTGGGGATTCATCAGTCAATGTGTAGGTGATTTTCATATTTAATCCTTTGATTTAAAAATTTAAGTGAAAAATTATAGCAAAACCACCGCAAAAACTAAGATTCGCACCTAAAGATTCGCAAAATTTCATAGCATAAGTGGCAAAAATGGACAAATTTCACAATTTTATTTAAGAATCTTTTGCTATATTTTCAAAGATATTTCGCAAAAAGGCAAAATATCTAAAAATTTTTTAAGGAGTAAGTATGAAAAAGCTAATTTTAGCTCTATGCTTGGTATTTGCAAGTGTGAATGCTGAGGAAATCACGGTTTTAGCGGCGGCAAGTTTGAAATTCGTGCTTGAGGATATAAAGGCAGAATTTTTAAAAGATAGAAAAGGCGATAAAATCGAAGTAAGCTATATCGCCTCAGGCAAGGCGTATAATCAAATCATAAATGGCTCTCCTGCGCAGTTTTTCATCGCGGCAGACACAGGCTACACACAAAAGCTATATGATGAGAAAAAGACAAGCGATAAGCCTGTGAATTATGTCAAAGGAAAGCTCGTGCTTGTGAGCTATGATAAGAGTTTGAAAATCGATTCGCTTAACATTTTAAAAGATAGCAAAATTAAAAAAATTGCACTTCCCAATCCCAAACTCGCCCCTTACGGCGTGGCTGGAGAACAAGCATTGCAAAAATCTAAAATTTATGATGATGTGAAAAGTAAGCTAGTTACGGGCGAATCTATCGGGCAAACTTATCAATATATCAAAACAGGTGCAAGTGAAATCGGCTTTAATGCGCTATCTATGGTTATCAAAGACAAAGATGCGAATTATTATGAAGTGGATTCAAGCCTGTATGAGCCTATCGCTCAAGCTATGGTTATCACAGAGGCGGGGAAAAACTCTAAGTTAGCAAAGGATTTTAAGGCGTATATTTTAGGCAAAAAAGCGCAAGAAATCTTTGCGACTTACGGCTATGATAAGCCATAGTGGTTTTTGGCTGTGAATAAGATTCGAGCTAAAATCGCAAATATCACAAAAAGTGGCAGTGTCGCGCTAGTAAAGCTAAATGCGCTTGATTCTAGCGCAGAGCTAACCGCGCTGGTGCTTGATTTTAACGATAATCTTGCGCCGAATCACGCAACGAATCAAGCGCAAAATTTCACGCAAAATCTTAAAATCGGCGCGGAATGCAACGCTATTTTTAAAGAAAGCGAAGTGATGATTGCGCTGTTAGATTCGTGCGTGAGTGCGCGAAACTGCTTTAAGGCGCGAATCATCAAAATTGAATGCGATGAAATTTTTGCGCGAATCTTTTTGGACTTTGAATCGCTCACTGCGCTAATCACTAAAGAAGCGTGTGATGCGCTAAATCTTAATATTGGGAAACAAATTTTGTGGTTTGTGAAATCAAACGAAGTTGCGTTAGAATTTAAATAGACATTTAGGCGAATCTAGTGCGTGTGGTTTAAAAAAGTGGCTTGTAAAAAAGGACGTAAAAAGTGGAAAATGAATTTTTAGAAACGATGGCACTAACTTTTAAAATCGCCACCATTACGACTTTGATTTTACTGCCTATTGGCGTGTTTATGGGATATTTTTTGGCATTTTGCAAACGCGCATATATGCTTGTGGTGGAGGTTTTGGTATGGATGCCACTTGTTTTGCCCCCGTCTGTGCTTGGTTTTTATCTGCTAATCACATTTTCGCCACAAAATTTCATCGGCAAATGGTTACTCGAAAATTTCAACATAAAGCTCGTTTTTAGCTTTGAAGGGCTTGTTTTGGCGAGTGTGATTTTTTCGATTCCCTTTATGGTGAATCCTATCAAAGATGGCTTTGCGAATCTGCCAAAATCCCTAAGCGAAGCGAGTTACACGCTTGGTGCGGGAAAAGTAAAAACGCTTTTTATGATTTTATTGCCAAATATTAAGTCAAACTTATTGCTTGGCGCAATCACAAGTTTCGTGCATACCATCGGCGAATTTGGCGTAGTGATGATGATTGGCGGAAATATTCGTGGCGAGACGAAAGTGGCTAGTATCGCCATTTATGAGGAAGTTGATACGATAAATATGGGCTTAGCGCATAAGTATTCATTTAGCCTATTTTTGGTTACTTTTATTTTGCTACTTGTGATATTTTTTATAAATAAACGATATTTTAAGAGTTAGAAAATGATTGATATAGATATTACAAAGTCCCTAAATGGCGCAAATGGAGCGATTTTGCTTCAAATTTCTACACAGCTAAAAACTAATGATTTTATCAGCATTTTTGGCAAAAGTGGCGCGGGGAAAACGACACTTTTGCGAATCATTGCTGGGCTTGAAGTGGCAGATTCAGGGCGAATCATCGTGGATAATGAAGTGTGGTTTGATAGCGTTAAAAAAATCAATCTCCCGCCACAAAAGCGCAAAATCGGATTCGTATTCCAAGACTACGCGCTTTTTCCGCATTTTAGCGTGTGGAAAAATTTGGCTTTTGGGCTAAAAGATTCGCGCCAAAAGAACAAAATCGATGAGATTTTAAAGCTAATGGAGTTAGAAAATCTAAAAAATAAATTGCCAAAAGAGCTTAGCGGTGGGCAAAAACAGCGTGTGGCACTCGCTCGTGCGCTCATCTCAAATGCAAATATTTTGTTGCTTGATGAGCCACTAAGTGCGTTAGATAACGAAATGCGCGGGATTTTGCAAGATGAGATTATTAAGATTCACCGATATTTTGGCGAATCTCGGCATTTTGGGCTAACTACGATTTTGGTTAGCCACGATATTAGCGAGATTTTTAAGCTATCCAATCGAATCATTCACATTAAAGAGGGCAAAATCGTAAGCGATGGCGATATAAATAGCATTTTTGGCGAGGATTCGATAAGTGCGAAGTTTAATTTTTCTGCCAAAATCATCGACATTGCGCAAAATGGCATAATTTTTATTGTGAAAATTTTGGTGAATAATCAAATATCCACCATTACAATGGGGCGCGAAGCAAAGGATTACAAAGTCGGCGATGAGATTTTAGTCGCTAGTAAGGCATTTAATCCGCTTGTGTTTAAAGTCTAAATTTTTGTGCTAAAATTGCGCCCTTATTTTTTCACAAAAAGGGGAGAAATTTTGTCAAAACGACTATCGATTCGCGCACTCGCCATTCCCATTTTCTTTGAAATGTTTTTGCGCTATTTATCCTTGATGATAAACACATATATGGTCTCCAAGCACTCAAGCTATCTCGTAGGCTCGATGGGCGCGGGAAATCAAGTGCTTGATTTATTTATCACCATTTTTAGCTTTTTAAGCGTGGGTTGTAGCGTGGTAATCGCCCAAGCACTCGGCGCAAAAGACAGCAATCTAGCAAATAAAGCAATGCATCAAAGTTTGTCGCTAAACTCGCTTTTAGGGCTTATTTGCGGAAGTGTGATTTTGTGGCACGGAGAATTTTTACTCACCGCGCTAAATGTCCCAAATGAGCAATTCGCACAAGCGCACATTTATCTAAAAATGCTAGGAATTTGCCTCTTTTTTGACGCACTTGGAATCGTCCTTGCAAGTATCGTGCGTGTGTATAATATGGCGTATTTTGTAACGCTAACAAGCCTTGTGATGAATATCATCTCTGTTTGTTGCAATTACTACACGCTAAATCACACGAATTGGGAGCTTTGGGGCGTGGGATTGGCGACAATCATTGGGCGAATCGTATCGATTTTGATTTTGCTAGGCGTGATAATTTTTAAGCTAAAAATTACCATTTCTTTGAAACGGCTTTTAGCTTTGAACGCGAAGTCCTATCAAAAGTCCTGCGAATCGGCTCTTTTAGCGCGGGAGAAAATCTAATATGGATAGTGCAATACACTATTGCGCTAAGCTTTGTGTATTCGCTAGGCGAGGAAAATGCGTGCGTGCAGACGATTTACTTTCAAATCTCAATGCTAATAATGCTAACAGGACAGGCATTTTCTATCGCAAATGAAATTATCATCGGCAAGTTAGTCGGCGCACATTACTTAGAAATCGCCTACAAGCACACTTGGCGAGTGCTGTATTTTAGCATAATGGCGACTTTTATCGTTGTCATCGTATTTTTCGCCTCCAAAAATTTCATAATGGATAGATTAGGGCTTGAATCCGCCCTGCGCGAAATAATGCTACCACTTTTCACACTCTCAATAGTCCTTGAAATCGGGCGCACATTTAATATCGTAATGGTAAATAGCTTACGCGCAAGTGGCGATGCGAAATTTCCATTTTTCGCTGGGATTGTCTTTATGCTAGGCGTTTCATTGCCTGTGGGCTACATACTATGCTTTCACTTTGGGCTTGGAATCGTGGGGATTTGGATAGGATTTTGCTCCGATGAGTGGCTACGCGGACTTTGCAACGCATATCGCTGGAAATCACGCAAATGGCAAGGCAAAGCGGTGGTTTAGGGTGAGATTCGGCACGGATTCAATAAAAATTCGCGCTTGATTCGGCACGGATTCACGCTAGATTCGGCACAGATTCGCCAAAGATTCGCGCTTGATTCGGCTAGATTCGCAAGATTCGCCAAAATTTCTTACGATTCAACCGCGAATCCATTATAAATCTTTAAATTTTTGTGCGAATCTTTACCAAAATTAAGCAAAATTTTTAATGATTTTTGGCAAAATTACGCCCTAAATTTGTTACGATTCGTAGAATCGTTACAAAAATGCTACACATAAAGGAAATTGTGAAATGAAAACTTTGATTGTGGAAAATGACACTTATTTGGCGCAGAGCATTAGCAATAAGCTGATTGACAGAGGCTATGATTGCGTGGTTTCTAAGGATACGAATTTTAGGTTTGATAAAAATACGCATTTTGATGTGGTGCTGATGAGCTATGATGTCTGCACCACGAACTGCGTGAATATCGTCAAACTTTTCCCAAGTAGCATTGTGATAATGATGATAAAATATATCGCTGATGAAAGCGTAACAAAAATGCTTCAAGCAGGGGCGTATGACTATATCATAAAGCCTTTTGCCATAGATGAGCTAATCCGCAAAATCGAGCATTACAAGCATTACAGCGCGTTGCAACAAGAAGTGGTGTTTTACAAAAATTACTTTGAATTTATCGAGGAGATTTTGGATACGCCCATTCCATTTACCTACAATCTGCCCTTTATCATTCGTAGCAATTCGCAACGAAGCGCGGATATTTACGCTATGCGCTATGCTAGGCTAAAGCACATAAAATTCACCTTTAAAAATATCAAAACAATCGATTATAGAGAGATTCTAAAGAAAAACAACAGCGATGAAATCATCTATCTTACAGGATTAGAGCAGCTTAAAAAAAGTGAGCGCAATGAATTTTTATCCCGCCTAAATAAGCACAATATCCTAATGTCCTTTATCTCCAAAGAGGAAGTCGCCTTTAATAATATCGCGGACATTACAAACTCAAATGCGATATGCGACTTTGGCGGGGATATTTTAAGCATTAAGGACTACGAACGCGCGATGATTATGAAATATGAGAATATTTACTCAGATATTGATTTGGCAAAAAAGTTAGGAATCTCGCGTAAAAGTTTGTGGGAAAAGCGCAAACGATATGGCATCGCTAAAATAAAAAAAGAAACCCAAAAAGAGCCAAAAGCCCCAAAGAAAAAGGGCAAAGTGTCAAATGTGTAAGTGATGAATCTATAAGATTTTTAAAGATTTGTGAGATAAATAAAAAAGGGGCGATTCGCCCCTTTTGAATCGTTAGTAATTAGAATTCGATAGTGCCTGTCGAAGCAAGTGGAACGACTTTATTGCCAATACCAGAGCTACTTTCATAAGATTTGCTAAAGCCTACGCAAAAGTCATTTCCACCCGCGCCTTTTTGATACAATCCTGAACTATTAGAATTTACAAAAGGCATTGCAGCATTGCCCGGATTAAATACCATTACACCTTTAGCAACAGCTATTCCTAAAACAGGTCCGCAAAATCCCCTACCAGCCGTGCCACCATTAACATTGCTAGTAACATTGCCTATGGGCGCAACAGCATCGTCTAATTCGCATATTGCCCAGCCTTGAGCTGGTGTGCCAAAATTAGGATTTGTTTCATTGGCTAATTGGTCGCCACCTACATTTTGGGTAGAAATGCCCCATTTAGAGCCATCTAATCCAGCGACTTCCATAATCCACTCGCCCCAAGTCATCGCATCGTAATTTTGCCCAGCTACTTTTTGATTTGGGTCGGGAGCTTTGGACTGCGTTGAATCGATATTATCCGCAAAGATTTTTGCAACGATTGCCTTTTGCGCACTCGCCATATCGCTCCTCGCTGTCGCAATCTGCGCATCTGTCCTAGTAGCAACGAATCTAGGCACAGCCACCGCCGCCAAAACGCCCAAAATAACGATAACAAACACTAACTCAATCATACTAAAACCGCTTCGTTTTGTGAATGTTGTATTCATACTTCTCCTCCTTATGTTTATTTGTATTAGAACACAATACGGCACCATTATAGCACAATAAAATAAAATATAACTTAAACAAAAAGTAAATGATTTGTTTTTTAGTGCGAATCTAAAGGCGATTTATCGTTTTTTGGTGGAGTAGAGAGAGATTCTACTTTTTGCAAAAGCAAAAAGTAGCAAAAACTTTTGCAAGGATTCGCACTTTGTGCGGATTGATTTGTTGTGGATTGCCACGATTTGGCTTTAAGCCAAATCTCGCAATGACGAAGCATCAAAGATTCGCCCATATTTTCGCCTTTACACCCTTGCGCCGATGATTTCCCGCACACGGCGTAAAAACCACTCATAATCGCCTTTGAATCCATCACTTGCTTTTTGCAGTGAATCCTCCAAATCTTTCATAAAATCTTTTGTGGTATTTTGCATATCATTTGTGCGTTTGGTGGCGATTTCCACTTGTTTGCGCACCACAGCTAAAATCTCTAGCAACTCACTACTTGAATCCTTTAGCATATCGCTATTTTTGCGGACATATTGGGCGATTTCATCGTTTAGATTTCTAACGCCTTGAATATTTATGAGATTTAAATCCTTACTCGCGCTCACACTTGAAATGCTGATTTGCTCCAAACTCTCCAAATACTTCGCACTCATCGCAATAAGCGTGGCGTCCAGCTCCTCGTGGTGCTTTGTGATTTGGTGCGACATAGAGTTTAAAATCTTACTTTGCGCAATCGACATATCATCAAAGTAAATCTTAGTGGTGCTTTTTAGGTGCTTAATGCCATCTTTGTTGATTTCGCTAATCATCTCGCTAGTATTTTTAGAAATCGCCCTTGAGTGCAACTCGACATCTTTATTTAACTTCGCGTAGCTTTCGCTTAGCGTTTTGTTATGCGCTATCATCATTTTGATGAGCTCTTCTAGGAATTTCTCTGCCTTGCTCATTTGCGTGTGAATCGCGCTATCTCTTTTGCCTAAATCGCTGATAATTTGCTTATTTGCATTTTCAAAGTCTTTGATAACGCCCACAAATACGCCATCAATGCTGCGTTTGATATTTTCAATCAACGCTTCGTTTGTGCTTTTTAGATTCGCATTTAGCTCGGTGAAAAATTCGCCCATAAATTTCAACGCTTCCATCGCGCCACTACCCAAATCGCGAATCGCACTTAGCTTTTCGTCCAAAATGATATTTTGCGCCTTGTATTCGCGCATAATGCCACTGACTTCCTTATATAGCTCAATTGTCTTTTCATCGCGCTTTAAAATACTCTCCGTTATGTCTGAAAACTTCTGCGTATTTTCAACGGAATTTTTCAAAATCTCATTTGAATCCACCACGCTTTGGCGATATTCAATCTGCCACGCCAATAAATTCTCCACCGCGCTATTAAATCGCTTGAAATTCTCGCTAAAATGCACCGAAATCGTTTCGCTATATTTTTGGCTAAGCGAATCCATCGCATTTATTATATCTGCGCTAAAGTTTGCGCTTAGTCGCTCGACTTCTTTTTTTAGATTAAAATCCATCGCTTTTATGCTTAAATCAAGCGATTCTAATTTGGCACTCAAATCCTTGTGATTCGCGCCTAAATTGCTATCTAAATTCGTAGCGGTGGCGGAGAGATTCGCAAATGATGATTCAACACCGCGCAAAAAATCGCTCATCATTCCGCTCATCGAATCTAGCAATTTCGTATTTGAAATATTTAGAGATTCAACCACGCTTTGCAAATC
>JBNMJF010000063.1:0-8389 GCA_050873665.1 Helicobacteraceae bacterium | reverse complement strand
GGCGAAGTTATGGGGATTTCCAATAGTTTTGCAATGAGCTTTGCAAAGAGCCAAATCGCCTCCAAAAATGTCATTCCGTTGCAAGGTAGTGTGCTTTTATCCGTGGCGGACGGCGATAAGGCGGATTTGCCAAAAATCGCCAAAGAGTTTGCCAAACTCGGCTTTAAGATTTATGCGACAGGCGGGACATTTGACTGCCTTGAATCGCACAAAATCGAGGCGCAAAAGGTGCTAAAAATCAGCGAGGGACGCCCCAATATCCACGATTTGCTGACAAATGGCGAGATTTGTCTGCTTGTCAATACGAGCGATAATAAGTCTAGCAAAGATGATGCTAGGACGATTCGCGCTCAAGTCGTGCGGCTGAATCTGCCCTATTTTACGACTATCGCGGGGACTGCTATGGCGTTGCAGGCAATCAAAGAATTGCGTAAAAACTCGCCAAATAGTGCAAAGCCACTGCAAGATTATTTGGATTCAAAAGCCGATTCAACCCCCAAAAGCGTCCAAAAATGAATGTGTCCCAAAATATTAAAAATGCCGTTTTTCTCGCGCAGTGCGATACGACAGCTGGATTTTTAAGCGCGAATCAGATGCAAATCTTAGAAGTAAAAAATAGCCCAAAAGATAAGGCGATTTTGCGCGAATCGTGTGATTTGGCGCATATAAAGGCTCTAAGTCGAATCCCGCGCATTTTGCAAAAACGCATTCGCTTTGCTAAAAAAACAACATTTATTTTTGATAATAATCTATCTTTTCGCGTGGTGAGGGAATCTAGCGAAAAAATGTATTTGCGTGGCGAATGGGGCGCATCTACAAAATCGCGCGAATCAGGTGGTAAATCGCACAAATCAACTCCAAATCTACACCACGCATTTTTAAAGCGATTCGGCACACTTTTTTCATCATCGGCGAATCAAAAAGGTAAGAAATTTGAAAGAAATTTTGCGCTAAATCGTGCGGATATTATTGTGAGCGATAATCGTGGATTTTTTGAGGATTCGCCATCATCAATTTTTCGCGTGAAAAAGTCCAAAATAAGGAAGATTCGATGATTGAAAAGATATTTTCGACTTTGGCTTTTGGGGCAATCTTTGGGCTATTTCCTATCATTTTGTTTTATGGCGGAATTTATGCAAGTTATTTTCCACAATATGAGATTAAAGAATATTTCAACGGCTTTTTTATGCAAAATCTAAATGGCTATTTTTACGCTATATTTGGGCTTTTTAGCGGTATCGCATTTGTTTATAATGGCAATTTTCTAAAGATTTTATATCTTATTTGCGCTATTACGCTCTCCCTTACTTTTATCCCGCCTGTGGGGAAAAATATAGGCGATAGGCTTTTTTTGAAAGAAAATACAAAAATTATCCAAGATGGCAAAACCCAGCTTGTGCGCGTGATTTACAAGGATAAATACAAATTTTACTACAACACCGATGAAAATCCAAAGGTTGTGCGGGTAAATCTAAATGCGAATCGATAAATTTCTAAACACTACAAATGTCCTAAAACGGCGCAGTGTAGCGCAGGACTTAATCAAAAATAATTTAGTTAGCATAAATGGCGCGGTTGTCAAACAAAGCAGAGAAGTCAAAATCGGCGATATTGTAGAAATAAAATTTTTAGAATACACCAAAAAATACAAGATTTTAGCAATCCCCGAATCCAAAAATATCCCCAAAAATGCAAAAAATTCATTTGTCGAAGAAATATAAGAAATTCGCATAAATTTTAAACAAATCGTCATTGCGAGATTCGACAAAGCCGAATCTTGCAATGACGAATCTTTTTTTGCAATTCAAATATTCGCAACTAATCCACCAAAAATCGCTTTGTTTGCTTTAGCTTTTCCATTTGTGCGGATAGTGCGGATTTTTCGCGTTTAAGCGATTGCGATAGCTCATCGACTAATGCCCTAGCGCAAAGCAAATCATCGCTTTTATCAAAATGCGGAAGTTTATCAAGCAATGCTAATGCGCTATCATAATTTTTATTTACAAGCGCAATTTTAAAGGCATCTAACCACGAATCCGCACTAATTTCCGCGCCTGTCGAATCTGCTATAAAATCTTTTGATTCGCCTATCGAATCGCTTGACAAATCACTCAACGAATCGCCCGAATCTTTATTCATCGCGCCAAATCAGGGTGAATCTCACGCCACGCATCAAGCAATCCGCGCGTAACCTTAATCACAATGTCGATTTTGGCGTTGTCATTATCCAAATTCGCTTGGGTTAGAAACTTAATTTGTTGCATATAAAGCCCTGTGAGATAATGCGCCACTTCGCCACCATTATCGTAATCAAGCACATTTAAAAGCTCTGTGAAAATATCTGTCGTGCGGTTAATATAGTAGATTTTTTTCTCAATATCGCCTGAATCAATGCTCTTTTTTGCTAGGCTTGAAAAGCGCAAAATGCCCTCATATAGCATTTCAATCAGCTTTGATGGGGATTCCACATTTATGTGGGTTTGTTGATAAAGATTATATGCGTTTTGATTTGTCATCATTGCCTCCAAAAATTTCCTTAAAATTATTTGCGCTTATCTGCGATGGATTGCTCGATAAGCATATTTAGGTGATTTGACGCATTATTCGTCTTTGCAATCTGACTGTCATACGCCGCGAATCGATTCGCCATAGTTTCATATCGGCTATTTAGCAATTCTAAGTTGCGTTTTCGCTCATCTTTTAGCCTTTTATCATCATAGCTTAAATTTTCCTCAAATAGTTTAAGGCGCGAATCGCCCATACCAACGAGCGAATCAAGCTCTTTTTCCACAAGGCTAAAGATTCCGCTTTGCTCAGATTCCTTGCCATTTATCGTAATTTTACTATTTCTAAAAAAGTCCATTACGCGCTCAGGATTCGCGCTTAGCTCGGTGCGGAGCTTATTTTCATTTAAAAGCATTCGCCCATCATCGGTAAAATCAAAGCCAAAACTAGCAAGGCTCACATTTTTGCCATCTTCAAAGCGAGTCGTCCCAAGCGCACGGCGCAAACTGCTCTTAATGCCACGAATATCGCTATTGCCATTAAAAACTCCAGCGATTTTGGTGTCCTCATCATAGCGCGTTAGCTCCTCTAGCTTGGGGATTAGCGTGTTATATGCCTCGACAAATGCGCGGACTTCCTCAATAATAGCTTCATTATCGCGCGAAACACTCACATTTATGGGATTTTCGCTCTCTCCAATTAGCTCTAAAGTAACGCCACTTACCACATCATCGATGACATTGCTAGGGCGGGATACTTGAATGCCATTGTAAGAAAACTTCGCGTCAGAGGCTTGTTGAATATTTCTAATGCCAATGTCGCTTATGCCCCAATCTTTGTATTCTCCAGCTTCGATTCCTAGCTTTTTAAGCGCGTCTGCGTTTTCCTCACTAGCGCGAATCGCCACACTACCCGTATTTGAATTGATTGCTAAAAAGCCCTCGCTCGTAATTTTCGCGCTATATCCTTCAATGGCGTTGATTGCGCTTACAATCGCTTCTTTATTTTCCTCTGCGCTATTTCCCACGCTAGTAATCGCGCCAAAGTCGATATTTTCGCTACCAATGCTAACAACGCCACTAATTAGTCCGCCATCAATAGCTTTTGTCCCCACAAGCGTGTCTTTTTCCTCTGCAGTCATATCCGTGTAAAGCGTCCCAGCTTTTTCGCCACTAGCACTTATCTCAAAGCCACGATTATCGTTAATCAAAAGCCTTTTGCCATCATTGCTTAGTGCGACATTGATATTGCCATTTTGCACCAAACTAGCAAATTCGCTATCATTATTTAACGCGCTAAGAATCGCCTCTTTTAGCGAGTTCGCATTGCCATTTGCGGTAATATTTAGCGTCTTTTTTGTGCCTGTGTTTGTGATAAGTGAGAGATTAAAATCATTTTCACCCAAATTCACGCTAGAAATGTCCTTAGATTCAAGCGTATTGCCAAAAAAGATATTGCTCTCATCGCCACTTTCTTTAGAATTTATCATTAGCGAATAGGCAGCATTCCCGCTACCTGTTCTCATAATGGACGCATTCACCGCGCCGTCCGTGCTATCGATGATTTTTTGTGCGACATCTTCGAGCGTATCGGTGCTAGAAATGGCAATGTCATATTTTGCGCCATTTACCATAAAATGCAAAGAAGTGTTGAATCGCGAAAACGCATCGCCCCTATCGGCGAATTTTTTGCCGATTTCATTCACGGAATTTTTAGCGATTTTGTCAATCTTTATGCTTATATCTTGCGGTGGCACACCCGCATTTACGCTGACTTTTAGCTTATTTTCATCGCTTGAATTCGCACTTCGTCCCAAATATGTCGAATAATCCGCGATTTTCTTAGCAGAGCTATTTAGCGAGGAAAGCATCGTTTTTAGCGCGACAAGCTCCGTTTGCTTAGTGATATTTGATTGAATCCGCCTATCAATGGGCGCGATTTGCGCGTTTTCATCGGCTTTGCGCAATTTATCAATGACATCGTAGTTTAAAACGCCACTGCCGACACCAAGCGAACTTAATGGATTCATCGATTTTAGCCCCTTGCGTCCAAAATAACGCTAATAATATCACGCATTTTTTTCATTAGCTCCATTGCCTCATCGGTGGGAATTTTGCGGATAATCTCCCCACTGTCGCGCTGTTTGATTGTCAAAACCAAAGACGAAATCGAATCTTCGTAATCAAACATTAGGCTTGTGTTTATGAATTTCATTTCTTTATTTAAATCCTTTGCTAACTCTAATAGTCGCTTTTCTAACTCCGCTTTTTGGCTTTGAGAGAGTTCCTCTAACTTCTCATTTTCTACCTTTAATTGCGTGGTTATGAGATTCGACTTTGAGACATTGTCATAGGCAGACTCTTGCGTTACATTGTAGGCTTGATAAACTTGCTGATTCGCCCTATTTGCAATAGAATTTACCATAATTAAAATCCTGTTTATAAAAAAATAGCATTTTCTACTATCGGTAAAAAGCTAATTTTTTTTATTTATATTTCATTTAACTTTGATGAGTTGTAATGGGTCGATATGCTTGTCTTTTTGCGTAACTTCAAAGTGCAATTTTTCCTCCACAAAGGCGATTGTTGCGCCTTTTTTGATTTGGGCATTTACAGAGATATTGCGTGGAATCTCATCTAAATACGAATAAATCGTGTGAATCCCATTTTTATGCTCCAAAATAACGACTTTTTTAAGCACAGGCGTATTTTTCGCAAATACGACTTTGCCATCAAGCACAGCGACAACAGAGGAGCGCGAATCCACGCCCAAAGTGATAAATTCATTAAAAACGCGCATTTTATACACAGGGTCAAAATATGGTCCATATTTCGTCTCTAATTTATATTTGCTAAGCGGGGCAATCGTCTTTGCGCCCGTGTATTTCGCCGTTCGCACATTGCGATATGAGCTACCGATTTGACGCACTTCTAAAGGCGCAATGGCTGTGGCATTTTGCGCTACTTGCGCTTTGCTCTCTTTTTGGGCGAGTAATTCCTTGCGTTTGCGCTCTTGCTCTTGCAATTCTTGTTTTTTTAAGATATTTAAATCTACCAAAATCTTTTGAATCCCGATTCGCTCTTTGTCTAACTTTTTTAGCTCATTATTATATGCTTTTAGCTCGGCGTTCATTTTGTTTGCTAGGTTTTGTTGCTCTTTTTTTGCCGCTTGTAAAATATCGCGCTTTTGAATTTGGGCGGTGATGATTTTTTTGGCGTTATCCACGCGAATCTTAGCGGTATTTATGTCGTTTTTCACGCGCTGTTGCGCTACAATCAGCTTTTCAATGTCTTTTTTTGCATTATCGCTTAGATTTTTTAAAATCTCTTCTGCAATGATTGAATCCTCGCTCATCGGCTCTTTAGCATTTAGCATCATTACAATTGCCATATCGCGCAAAATCGTATCAATCAGCTCTTTTTGCAAAGCCTCTAAACGCCTATTTAGCGCGTCAGACTTTGCGCTATAATCCTTAAAAACCCGCTCTTGCTCGTTGTATAGTTTTTGATTTTCATCGATATTTTCGCTTAATTTGGCGATTTGCTTATCTAACTCTTTGATTTTGGCGTTTTTATCATTGATATTCGCACCTAAATTTTTTAGCTTTGCATTGATTGAATCCGCCTTTGTAGCTATGGATTCTAACTTTTTTTCGTTCTTTTTTATGTTGCGATTCGTATCTGCATAAAGTGTGGAGAGATTTAGCGCAAAAATAGCGCAAATTAGGGCAAAGATTAGGATTCGCATTATGGTTCTTTTTGGAATAAAATCACCACAAAAACCGCCATCATCGAAATACAATACGAGCTAAGCGCAAGTATAAGCGAATCGATAATGAAATTTCGCATACTAAAAATATCAATGCCTAGTAACGCCGTGATTGCGGTGATTTTGGCGTTATGTGAAATGATAAATGACGCAGCGATGACAATAGCAGTCGCAAGGATTGAATCCACCCACGCAAGGCGATATAAAGGCTTATTTTTCATCTTTGCAGGTGTGCCAAAATAAGTCATAATCTCCATTCGCTCACTATGCTCGAATCGCCACACTTCCACTTGCTTCATCATCAAAAATAGGCTAAGCAACACGACAATCGCGCTAAGCACCAAAACGCAACCCTTTAGTAGCACCAAAAGGCGGTAGGTTTGATTGTGCGTTTTGCCAAAAGATTCCACGCGCAACATATTATCAAGGGATTTTAGCTTGGATTCGATTTGGCGAATCTTGCTTTGATTGGGGAATTGGCTGAGTTTTAGCGAGTAGAAAAATGGCAGTGAATTTTTAAGATTCGCCATCGCTGAATCTCTAAAATTTTTGGTAATGTCTTGCAAAATGCTCTCAGATTCTAACTCCAAAAGCGAAATTGTCTCTGGCACTTGGGCTTTTATGTCATCGAATTTTAGCTCTTTTTGGCTGACAAGCACAATGGCGTAATTTTTTCCCACCAAATCCTCATAATAGCTAAGCGCACGACTCACCACCAAAATGCTTTCAATGCCGATTAGTAGCGCGATTAAGGGCATTAGCAAGGATAAATATCGCCTAATTATTCTCATTTACGATTCCATTTTCGATATGTAGGTGCTTAAAATTTGCGTTAATCTCGCTAGGCATTCTATGCGTAACCACAACAATAGTAATGTGTAATTGCTCATTTGCGCCCTCTAGCAGTCGCCAAATAATATCGCTACTATAATCATCTAAATTCCCCGTAGGCTCATCAGCGAAAATAATCTTTGGTGAAGTCGCCATCGCCCTTGCTAACGCCACTCGTTGCTGTTCGCCACCGCTTAGCTCAAGGGGATATTTTTTCATTTTATGCTCTAATTTGATATGCGCTAAAAGTCGCTCCGTTTGCTCTATGCGCTTTGCCTTTGTGGGCGGATAATTATTGACTTCCATTGGTAGCATAATGTTGCGCTCAACGCTCCACTCTTTGATGAGCTTATAATCTTGGAAAATAATGCCTATTTTACGGCGCAATTTGGCGATATTGCTCTTTTTTGCGCCTTGCAAATCAAATCCGCAGACATTTAAAAAACCGCCTTTTATGGGAAGATTCCCATACATTGAGCGAAGTAGTGTGGATTTTCCGCTACCGCTAACGCCTGTGATAAAGACGAAATTTTCCTCTTGTATGTCAAATGATGCGTTTTTGATGACTATCTCTTTGTCGTAGCCTAAATTTAGGTTTTTCGCGCTAATTATCAAGCATAACTCCCAAAAATTGAAGTTCATTTAATGCGGATAGATTCGCCTTTGTGGGGATTATATCGCCCAAAATCTCACAATATTTGCTATTTTTTCTAACGATGATATACGCGCTATTAGGCGCGTAATACGCCCCAAATACGACATAAATCACAAATCCATCACCAAACTCGTATTTGTCTTTTATCTGCAAAAAATATTCCTTTTTGCAGATTTTGCGTGGCAAAGATATTTTGTCATTGCCCAGATTCGTCATTGCGAGATTTGGCATAGCCAAATCGTGGCAATCTGTAGTCTTATCGTCATTGCGAGGCGATTTATCGCCGAAGCAATCCATTTTAGCGACTTGTGAATCGCCTACGATTTTCTTACTTTGGGATTCGCCTGTTTTTTCTCGCAAAAGGGCTACACCTCCAGCCTCCGCTCCCCCAAAATGTTTAAATTGTGTTCCCAAAAGCTGCCGCTTTTCGCTTTTAGGGGGAGTGCCTCGCAAATCCGATTCTAGCAAAAAATCGGCGGACGGCACTACTGCGTCCTTTGATTCCGATTTTGAGCACCACGAATCGGGCGAGATGCGGTATGCTGACGCACTATTATTTTGTTTAGATTGCTTCGATTCGGCAAAGCCGAATCTCGCAAGGACGAGTTTTTTTAGATTCGTGGCTAAAGC
>JBNMJF010000062.1:0-8469 GCA_050873665.1 Helicobacteraceae bacterium | reverse complement strand
CAAATCACACCAAAATCCCCACAAATGATAATAAAATCATTTGGCTTATAAGATTCATCAATCAAAAAGACTTTCTCTATATCTGCTATGCCGTGAGTATCACCAAAAATATAAAGGGTGGATTCGCTATTGATTGCTGTGGGAGGTTGCATAGCGAGGCTTTGGTAGGCAATTTATCCTAGCGATTTTTTATGGTTTTAGATTCGGCATTGCGACTAGCTTCTAATATAGGGATATTGGCTTCTGTGGGGACATATATTATGGTGTTTATTTTATCGTTATTGAGTGCTTCGCCAAATGCGCCTATAAATTCCTGCATACGATATTCTGGATATTCTTTTGCTTTTTTACCTATAATCTCAATCGCATTAGCCCTTAAGGTAGCGGCTTCTACTTCGGCTTTAGCGGTTTCAATCATAATTTGCTTAGATTGTGAAGCCTCCATCAATCTAGCTTTACCTTTCATCTCAGCACTCCACACGGCATAATATTTATGTCCTATAAGTATGCCATAGACAAATATAACAAAGAGTAATATTAAAGAAAATGCTGTAAATAGCCATTTAAGTAATGTTGAATATTCTAATTTTATGTGTTTCATTTTTATTCTCCTCTGATAATTTCGCACATTAAAAATTGCGATTAAGGCGGTATTGTAGAGTTTTGAACCTTAATAATGACTTAGTAAAACGCTTTTAATTTGATTATTTAAAAATTTGTGTTACAATTTTGGCAATTTCTAAATTTTAAAAGGATAAATAATGGCAACAAATAAAGCTAAAATCGATAGCGTAAAATCTAAAGAAAGTGTGGATAGTCCAAAATATGAGTTTAAAACGCTTAATGAGTGGGGTTTAACAAGACTTACAAAGGAAGTTGAAAAACAATTTACACCACAAGAATTAGAGCAGATTCGGCAAGAAGTCAAAAAAGAAATGATGACAAAGTGATGAGCCATAAAACTAATAGCCACTATGCATTGAATCAATATTTTTGGAAGGTGAATTATGGATTGGAATGCAAAATTGCTTGAATCTGCCAAAATGGGCAATGTCGAAAAAGTCAAAGAATGTCTAGCAAATGGCGCAAATGTCGAATCAATAGATAAAAATGGCAATACGGCTTTAATGTGGGCTTGTTTTGGTAATTACTTTGGGGAGGAGGGCAATTATTTGAGCGTGGCTAAAATTTTACTAAAAAACGGCGCGAATCTTAATGCCAATAATGGCAGTAGCACCGCACTACACACTGCTATACAAGAAGGCAATATAAAAATCGCAAAATTTCTAATAGATAATGGCATAAATATGGAGGTTAGAGACAATGAAGGCAAAACCCCTTTAATCTTAGCTGCGGATTTTGAGCAAGTAGAGATATTGCGACATATAATTGAGCGTGGCGTAGATATTGATAGCAAAGATGATTGGGGCTGGAGTGCTTTAATGTGGTCTGCGTTTTGGGGCAATATCGAGGCAGTAAAATTGCTTGTAGAAAATCGCGCAAATATCGAGGCAAGGGATAAATATGGCTATACTGCGCTAATGATTGCTACTAATGGAAGTGGCGATAATTTAGAAGTGGTAAAATGTTTAGTGCAAAATGGTGCGAATATCGAGGCAAAAAACAATGAAGGCAAAACGGCTTTAATAGAGGATAGAAATAATAGCAAGGTAGCGGAATATCTAAAAATGTTCGGTGCAAATGCCAAATCGCTGTGATATGCGTGTAAAGCGATATCTTGTGAATTTGGGCGGATTTGAGGGCAGTGAAGTTGCTAACGCGTGTGATATATTACAATCGGGCGGTGAAGTCTCTAAGCCCTCCCACTTGCAGATTGAATACACTGCTAACCAAGACTTTGGCACAAATCCAAGTGGCATTGTAGCAGATTCGGCGAAATTAAGTCAATAATTTTAAAAAGCAAACATATTTGCGCTACAATACACTTTAGGCAGTCAATGAAAGTGCATTCGCACTAGATTACTATCAGCGTCAGGCTCGGCAGGTCTCGAGGTGTGGGACATTGACGCTCCCACCATTGACTGCTTTTGGTGCGTTGCTTTTTAAAATCTACTACTTATTTCTATAAGATTTCCACAGCGAAGCGACTTTTTCAAATGCCGTATTTTTGCTTTTATTTTCGATAGTGTCTTTGCTAATATTTGGCGAATCTGTCGCAATGTCTTTCTTTCTTTTATCTTGCTTTTTAGGCGTGTAGAGTTTCTTATCAATGCAATATTGACGCACTGTGACTGCAGACATTTTTTTGCCAAAAGCGGCATTAAAATTCTTTGTGATTGTAGAAAAACTCGTGCCCTTATCGATATAAGCCTTTAACTCATTTTGCAGATGATTCAAAAACTCCTTATTTTTATTTCTGATTACTTTTTTAACAGAGTCGTTTGATAATTCCAAAAACTTCGCCTTTTGTTGCTCAAAACTTAATTTGTCTTTTGCCATTTTGATTCCTTTACATTAAATTTTAGCTAATTATAGCATAAAATTAGCCAAAATTTACTTATTCAAAAAACCTATATTATTTGGTAGGTTAGTATTATTTAGCTTTTTGACTTGGACTTCGTTATAAAAGTCGCTCATAAAAATCCTCCGCATTTTTTAAGGGCATAAAGTTATTTTGCCTTTTTACAGCTGCAAAATCGCCCGGCGTTAAGTTTTCTAAAGTGGTAATTTTTTCTATTACGCTAGATTCATACTTGAATCCTAACATTTCGCATTCTTGTTTAAATAGCTCTATGCTTTGCGCTGGTTTTAGTGCTTTAAACTCTACTTTCAGGTCGAATCTGCGCAATGCAGCCCTATCAATATCATCTATTAAATTTGTGGTGGCGATAAAAATACCATTGAATCTCTCCATTTGCACAAGCATTTCATTAACCGCCGAGCTTTCCCAAGTATATTTTGCGAATCGTTGCCTATCATACAAAAAGCTATCAACTTCATC
This sequence comes from Helicobacteraceae bacterium, assembly GCA_050873665.1. Taxonomy (GTDB): domain Bacteria; phylum Campylobacterota; class Campylobacteria; order Campylobacterales; family Helicobacteraceae; genus NHYM01. The sequence continues at coordinate 5,507 of JBNMJF010000062.1, read as the reverse complement.
AAAGACTAATATGGCTTTTTTATTCATTGCTTTTTTAAATGCTTTGGCAATATTTTTTTCCGTGCTTCCCACTTTGGAATCTATCAAATCACTAGAAGATTTGATAAGACAAGGAAGTCCTAGTGTCCTTGCGATATATTGCGCAAATGCGCTTTTGCCAGTCCCGCTTAGCCCATAAAAGCAGATTCGCGCATTTGGATTGTTGGCAAGTCCGTCTGTTATATTTGAAATATCACAATCAACATTGATAAAATCTATAGAATAACCTTTATATTTATCTAATTCTTTTTCATCAATTTCATTATGCCCTTGTGCTTTTAAAATATTATTTACAACTACAATAAAATTATTAGAAAAATCACCTTCTACAGCACTACTAATTTCATCTGCTCTATAAATAATATCTGGCGTTATATTTGGAGATTGCTTGACTAATTGTAGTGTGTCTTTATTTAGCTTTTCACCACAAACTTTATCTAGTATCAATTTGCTATTATTATTTGCAATATTGAATTTATTTGCATCGATTCTAAACTTAAATATAACTACAATAGAATTATCTATTACATTATGAATATTATCCACTATCCAAATAGTTGGCACAGCATTATTTTGTAGCATTTCAATATTTAGTGCTTTATTTTTAAAAGTACCTTTTTCACAGCTTAAAGCATCTTCTGCTTTGTCATATAATAAAATATCTTCTTTTGAATCCAAAGATTTTTGTGCCAAACAATAAGAGTTAATGCGATTGATACCATATTGTCTTATGCCTGTGCGGATTTGATATAGATTCACACCGACATTTTTAGCAATAATCTTTGCTAATTCTGTCTTATCACTATCGCTAACTCCATAAATTAAAATATTTACACCTTTTTGTGAAGTGGATTTGATAGATTTTAGATAGTTAATTAACATATCCATATCTTTAATATGCGCATAATCATCATATTTTAGCGTGGATTCGTCGCAAGGTAAAATGGCGCAATATTCAGCAAATTTATCATTCTTATTATTTTCTGTTAATAATTCATTTATAATGGCAGTATTATAAATGGAAAGTATGCTTTTTATGCTGTCATTAAATTCGCTATTTAAAAGAGACATTTTTCTAAGAGTGCCATTTTGACTTAGCGCAGAAGCAACTACTAAATCATATTCACAATCAAGCATAGTTGCGATTGCTTGATAGATTTTATGTTTATCATCATACATTTCATCAATAATTGATAAAAATTTATTAAACATTGGAGCCTTTTTTGCAGTAATAGCAATCTCAAATATAGCTAAATCTATGTCATTTAAGCGCAGAGTTTGTGCTAGTAAGCGCAAATTATCTGTTAGGATTTTATGCAAATCTATTTCGCTTTGTTTTTCCTCGTGAAGTAACGAATCTAATGTGCCTTGCTCTTTTTCGTGCGATAACGAATCTAGCGTAGCTTTACAAAACTCAAAACGCTCATCACTATCGCAAATATGGCTAAATCCCAAAAAATCCGCAATCGCATTGCCATTGTTACTATGCTCCATAAATTGCTTAAAGCAATCTTCCTTCGCCAAAAATCTAAGCATATAAATCTTTGCTTTTCCTGCAAAAAGCCTAAGCACATAGATTTTTGTTTTATCTTTTAGGTTGTAGATTTTTGATTCATCTTTTAGATTGGGTTGCTCATTATTGGTTGTTTCCATTTTTATCTCCTTTTTGAATGTAATTTTTTTGCAATAAATAATATAATTTGTCTTTAAATATTTTTCGCATTATAGCTAAATTTTTCGCATTTCTTTAAAATTTTTGTGATGAATCTTAAGTTTTTGCTATTCATTTAGATATAATACGCAATTACAAATATATTTGCTTGAATCTAGTGCTATTCAAGCGTGAATCCAAAACAAACTAAAAACAAGAGGTGAGAAATGATAATAGGGGAAAGAAATAAATTGCAACAAATTGAGCGTGAGCAAGAGCGCAAAATCGAGGCATAACACCAAGCCACGCTAAAAAATCGCCTAAAAGTCAATGTCTTAACACTAAGGGTGGGATACCAGCTAGTAAAATTAGCCAACCGCCCCGATTCGCCACTAATGGAAAATATCCGCGGGATTCGCGTGAATATCGCCGAACAATATGGATTTGCGATTCCTAAAATCAGCATTGAGCCCAATCTCTATATGGATTTTCCACCCAATGGCTATGAGCTTTTCTTAAAAGGCGTGAAAATCGCCGGTGGCAAAGTGGAAGTGGATAAATTTCTAATGATAAATGTGATAGGTAAGCCAATTAGGGGATTTAAAGGCATTCACACTAAAGACCCAGTAAGCAATAGCGATGCGCTGTGGATTGATGAAAAGGACAAAGAAAACGCGCTTGTGCGTGGGAACTGCATAGTCGTTGATGCTCCAGCTGTGATAACCACGCATATTGGTGAGCTAATTAGGCAATATTTAGGGGAGATTATAACGCTCCAAGATGTGAGAGATAGAATCGATATGTTGCAAGAGCAATTCCCTATTATCGCAGAAGAGAGTTTAAATGTGCCTTTGAGAGTGATTCACCAAGTGCTAAAAGATTTATTGCACAATGGGATTCCTATCAAAGATATGATTACGATTTTAGAGACAATCATCAAAGTTGCTCCTGAAGTAAAATATGATGAAATTATCATATTAGATTATGTCCGCTCTGCACTTGCTATGACAATCACTGATATATTTAAAAGCGAAGATGGAAGTATTAAGTTTTTTACACTCCCAAATGAAAGTGAGCATTATTTGACTAAAAAAGTATCATATAACCAATACACTAGGGACTTATCTCTAACAACAGCAGAGGTTCAAGAGTTAGAAAAATCCCTAAATGCAACGGCACAAAAGGCATTGAAAATGAAAATAACGCCTATTTTGGTGGTTAGTGTAGCTATTCGCTATGCACTTGCTAAATTTGTCGAGCGCAATCAGATTAAGATTGCAGTGCTAAGCTATGCTGAGATTAGCACAAATGTAAAGATTGAGCATTTAGGCGATATTGAGCTAAAGTTTGAGTCTTAATCTTTACTAATTTAGGTTAAATATTTATCAATGGGGAATTTTTCGCCCATTGCGCCGTATTCTTCCTCAAAACTTTTATCATACATAACTATATAATGCTCTTTGATGAGGTTTTGCAATTCGCGCCAAAGTTTGCGACCTTTTTCATTAAAAGATTTCCAGTCAAAATCTTTATCAAGTGCGCCACTATCAAATTCATATCCCCAAGCATCGAGTGCCTTGCCAAGTTCGCTTTCGTGTAGATTTTCATAGCCCACTAAACTATCTAAATCGATTCCCAAACCAGCATTATCCCACAAATAGCAGGTAAAATCAGGCATTATGCGAATGATTTTTTGATTCAGCCATAGCGATAAGGGCGCATTTATTGGCTTCCTACGCGCAAGTCTTAAGGTTACTTTGCTTATCATATCGCTTTTGCTAATTCTCTCAAAGACAAAATATTCCTTATCTCTATTGGGATAAATTGCGCTAGATTCGTTGTCTCTTAAAACTTTGCCATCTTTTTTAATTACAAAAAAATTGCCCGTTGAGTGTCTATTTGGCTCTATGCACTCATCAATATCGTTTGCAAACTCCACAAAGCAACCAAAAAATTCACGCAAAAAACGCATTTGTTCTGCGTAGCTTAAATGCGTTATGGGATTTTTTATAAATTCAACTTCTATCTTTTCTAATACTGAAAAATCCTCACTAAAACACAAATAGATTCCACTATTTGTAGCTTGGATAACGCGGTCCGGGCTTATAAAATTCTCATTAAAATTTTTCATAAAAATTTGCTCAAATTCGCTTTCAAAAAAATCTATAAAACGCGAATAATTTTGGCAAATGCCCATACTCTCTTTGCTCTGTCCTATGCTTTTTAAAAAACTTATAAGTTTTTTATTTGCACTTATTATTGTATATGCTCTATCTAACATATCATCTATGGTATAAATATGCATTTTGCTACCACAAAAATGACAATTTGCTCTCTCATAAAAAGGCTTTATGCCGAATCTTGCGTATTCATCAAGTGTAGCATTGTGATAAGTCGATAGTGCGAATCCGCCCCAGCTACTTTTATCCTCATAATCTTTTGGGTTATATTTATCGCTACGCACAAAAGCCATTAGCTTTACATACATTTGCTCGATGATTTCCTTAGGTGTAGTTTTGCAGACAAAAACCTTTTCTCCCTTGCTTTGTCCTCCTATTATGGTAATGCTAAAGCGCGAATCATCAAGCTCATCACGCAAATTGATGCTTAACTCCGCACCTTCTGGGTTTATCACAATATGTGGCGGACACAATCTATCGATATTTTCAAGGGCGAAAAACCAATCATCAAATGGGTCATAAACAGCACTAATATCTACAATATATTCGCCATTTTCGCCCATAAATTTAGCCTCAATGCACCCATATTCACAGCCTAAATACTCAATGTTTAATGGCATTTGTTTCTCCTACTATATTTAATGAAATTAAAAAATTATGGGGCGAATCTTAGCATAAAATTTTAAAATTTCCAAAATCACAAATCACACGGATTTGGATAATAAAATTTTGTAGTTTTTATCGCCTTCTACGCCTTAATCGTTTCATTCTATATTCAGCGCGTTTTTTATCTAAGTGTTTTAATCTATTTTCGTTTTGTTGTTTAAGTCTATTATAATTTTGAGCATCAATAAACGCAGTTTGTGTTTTAGCCATCAATTCTTGCAATCTTTTTATTGCTTTATTTTCTCTTTTTATTTCCACAAATTCTTTTAGTTGTTTTCTTAAAGAATTTGCCACATTATCGAATCTATCCAAATCAGCTTTTATGGATTCGATATTTGCTTCTACGCTAGTGAGTGTTTTATAATGCGCAATAGTATTTTTTAAATCATCATATTTAGGATATTTGGCTTCAGCATTTATTTCATAATAGGGCGTAAAATGCTTTTTACCAAGCGCATTTTCCATATCTATTTCGTATTTTAATTTTACTAAAATCGTTGCAATAATTTGCTCTGCTTTAGGCGCATTATTACCTACAAACTGAATATGTGGAGAATTTATCTCTCTATCTTGTAAGTGAATCTCTAATACGCCCTCAATCTTTTGTTTCATTAGCTGATTTTGTATAATTAAAATCAAATCTTTGATAGATTTTTCATCATAAGGCAATGCTCTAGCCCAAATATTTGCCGTTTCTACCTCTCCTTTGGCATTTAAATATGCCAGTAAAAGCTCTTTAAAATCTTTAATACCTGTTCTAACGCCACTAGCTCCCATTGCCTCATTGCGCTTTTTATATATTTCATTAAGTTTTTTTAATAGATAATTTCTATCTTTTTCATTTTGAATTAGTAAAGACATAAATTCTAATTCGCGTAAAAGGCTATTAGAATCGGAACTTCGTGCTTTTTGAATCATTATTCATATCTTTTAATCATTTTTTATATTTTAATGCGTTAAAATCATAAAAT
>JBNMJF010000061.1:0-8525 GCA_050873665.1 Helicobacteraceae bacterium | reverse complement strand
ATCTCAACTAATCGCTCCAAAATCACTCCATTTGTTTTGCTAAAATTTGCTAAAAAATCGGCGCGATTGTAGCGAATTTTGATTTAAAAATCACAAAAAACTTATGCTAGAATTCGCGCATAAATTTTTTAAATAAAAGGGAGCAAATATGCCACTTGTAACGATAAAATTAGCAAAACCCGAACTGACAAAGGCGCAAAAAGAGCAACTAATCGCGGATATTACGGATTTACTCGCTACGAAATACGGCAAAGCAAGGGAGCGAATCGTGGTTGCGTTAGAAACAATTGAGCCAAGCGATATAGGATTTGGAGGAGTAAGTGTAGAAACCATAAAAAAGAACGCGAAAAAGTAGTGCGCGTTTGTCTTTTTGACGCTTTTGCGGGATTCATCGCGCTCGACTATTCGATAGACGCTCTAGTCTTATCTCATAGTCTCGCGCTCGAAAACCCACAAAATCGCCTAAAAATACTTCCGCGCGAATCGCTTTTAAATTTCAAATAAAAAATATCCCGTCATTGCGAGAATCGCATTAGCGATTCGTGGCAATCCGAACAAAACAAAAAGGACAAAAATGACAAAAATCTTTAGCAAAATATTTCTCACACCGCACGAGCCAAAAGTCATCGCATTTGATAGACGCAAACTCTTTGGCGACATTATGGTACCTATCCCCGCACTTTATTTGGCAAAAAAGCTCTATCCTAGCGCGAATCTGGTGCTTATCACAAATGCGCGTGGCAAAAATCTATGTAAAAATTTTAGCTTTATCGACAAAATTGTGGAGTGCGAATCGAGCGGCGATTTTGGCGCGACTATCGATAAAATCGCCCCTGATATACTTATCTTAGGGCATAGGACGGGCGAAAATATCACAATCGCTAGTCAAAGCAAATGCCCCAAAATCATCTCGTGGCTTCATCTAAAGAGTATGTTTTTGCCAAAATTCAGCCACCCAGCGTATTTGATGAAAGGCAAAAAGCGTGAGATAGCGTGTTGCATAGATTTGATTCGCGCGATAAATCCGCGCCGATTTGATAAAATCATCGGCAAATTTGCCTTGCAAAATCTCCCCATTCAAATCCAAACTTCGCGCGAAAATGTTGCATTTGTCGATGCGTTTTTAGGGGGGGGGGAAATCACAAGCTAATTATTGGCATTCATTGCTTTCGTGGAAAGCCGATTTTTAACCTTGCTCCACACGATTGGATAGCACTTGGCAAAGAGATTGCGAGTGAATTTAGCGATATTTTGGTGATTTTTACTAATCACAAAGGCAGTGGCTACGTATTTCCGCCCTTTAGCGAGGCAAATATTAAGGTTTTTGTCAATAACGATGATTTGCTAAATCTTGCCGAGCTAACCAAGCGATTCGACTTACTTTTATGCGCTGACACGGGCAATGCGCATTTAGCAGACAACCTAAAGGTGCGCATTTTAGAGATTATACACACAAAAAATCTCTATCGCTGGGGCTGTGGCGCGTATAGCAACGAATGCGAAACAATCGCTCTGCCAGATGATTGGGAGCAACGATATGAATCTTACAAGCAAATGTATTTTGATAAGGCAAAGGCGTGGATTCGGCGATTACTGGGGGATTTGGGGAAGTAGTGATGGTGAATCGTAGATTCGTAACTTTTCGTCATTGCTTAAGCAAAACGCCCCACCTCGTCATACTGAGGCGACAAAGTCGCCGAAGTATCCAAAGTGCGCGAATCTAAATTATGGGCGAATCAATGTCCCAAAAGCGAATCAAAATAATTAGATTCGCCTAAAGTGAGTGATTCGTCTTTGATTCACAATTCGCCAAAATGGATACTTCGCTACGCATAAATGCTACGCTCAGTATGACGAATCCACTACGCCGTCATTGCGAGATTTTGCGTAGCAAAATCGTGGCAATCTATTTTTTAGATTCGTGGATTGCTTCGTGCTATCGCACTCGCAATGACGAAAAAGTGTGGATTGCTTAGATTCGGGGTATTCGCCGAATCTCGCAATGACGAAAAAAGTGGGCGAATCCGCTTAAAAGTTTTTGCTACTTTTTGCTTTTGCAAAAAGTAGAATCCTCTCTAATCCCTAGACTCTAATCTACCAAGCGAGGTTGTTTGGATTCGCCTACGCATTCCAAATAAAATCTCATTTGTGCTTATTTTTAGCAAAATTTCTATACAATGCCACGATTTTTTAAAAATTTTAGGAGAATCTTATGGATATGAATAGGCAAGGCGCGATAAGCGAGTTTTTTAAGTTTTGCAAGGACAATGAAGCCGAGTTTGTGGGCTTTCGATTCACCGATATTAAGGGCACTTGGCGACAAATCACCTTTGCGATGAATGCGGTAAATGAGGAGAGTTTCAAAGGCATTCCCTGCGATGCGAGTTCTGTGGCGGCGTGGCAACCCATCGATAAATCCGATATGCTTTTAATCCCCGACCCTGTGCGGTATTTCCTAGACCCATTTAGCGCAGATACCACGGTAATCGTATTTTGCGACATTTGGGACATTTACAAAAACGAGCCTTACGAAAAATGCCCACGAAGCATTGTCAAACGCGCAATGGAGTTTGTGAAAAAAGAAAATATCGGCGATGTCGTGTATTTTGGACCTGAGAATGAATTTTTTATGTTTGATAGCATTAAGATTAAGGATTCGATAAACTGCCAATACTACGAGATTGACACGGAGGAAGGCGAGTGGAATCGCGACAAAGAGTTTGACGGAAGCGTAAATATCGGGCATAGAAGTGGGACAAAGGGCGGATATTTTGCGATTCCGCCTATTGATTCGAGCAATGATATTCGCGCCGAAATGGTAAAAGTGCTAAATCAAGTCGGCGTGGAGGCGCACCTGCACCACCACGAAGTAGGACAAGCGCAATGCGAAATCGGCGTGAAATTCGGCGATATGCTCGAAGCCGCCGACAATGTCCAAAAGCTAAAATATGTCGTAAAAATGGTGGCGCATTTGAATGGCAAGACGGCGACTTTTATGCCAAAGCCCATTTTTGGCGACAATGGTAGCGGAATGCATGTGCATATCAGCATTTGGAAAGGCAAAAAAAATCTCTTTGCGGGGGATAAATATCAAGGACTAAGCGACTTTTCGCTTTACTTTCTAGGTGGAATCTTAAAACACGCGCGAAGTATCGCGGCATTCACAAACGCTAGCACAAACTCATACAAACGGCTAATCCCCGGCTTTGAAGCACCCAGCATTTTAGCCTACTCCGCGCAAAATCGTAGCGCAAGTGTGCGAATCCCATATAATAGTGGCGAGAAAAGCAAACGCGTGGAGTTTCGATTCCCCGATAGCTCGAGCAATCCCTACCTTGCCTTTGCCGCACTACTAATGGGCGGAATCGATGGGATAAAAAACAAAATCCACCCCGGTGAGCCGATGGATATAAATCTTTTTAAACTCACCCTTGATGAAATCCGCGACAAGGGCATTATCCAGCTACCGCACACTTTGCGTAGCGCGATTGAGGAAATGCTCGCCGATAGGGAGTTTTACAAGCAAGGTGGCGTATTTAGCGAGGAATTTTTGCAAACTTACAAGGCGTATAAGTTTAAGGCAGAAATCTGGCCCTGGGAGGCACGACCGCACCCATTTGAATTTGTCAGCACATATTCGTGCTAGTGTGGGCGCGAGTGTCTTTTTGCCGATTTCGTGGGATTCATCGCGCTCAACTGCTCAATAGACTTCAAGTCTTATTTTGCAGTTTCGCACTCGAAAACCCACGAAATCGCCTAAAAATACTTCCGCGCGAATCGCCAAAGCAATCCAAAAAATCAAAAAAACAAAACCTTTCGTCATTACTCAAGCGTAGCGAAGTATCCAAATCTAGCGAATCTAACTCATAAGCAAATCAATGCTATAAAAGCGAATCAAAATAACTTTACTTGGTAGATTAGGTTTGTGGGTATGGGGGGGGGGGACTCTACTTTTTGCGAAAGCAAAACGAAGCAAAAACTTTTATATGGATTCGCACTTCGTGCAGATTTTATTTATTTTAGATTCGTGTGATTCGCTTTTAGATTCGCTTAAAGTGAGTGATTCGCATTTGATTTATGATTCGCCAAAGTGGATACTTCGGGCTAAAGCCCTCAGTATGACGAAAGGTTTGGATTGCTTCGGGCAAAGCCCTCGCAATGACGAATTGGTGTGTAATGACGGATTTTTTTGGATTCTTCGCGCTATCGCGCTCAAAATGACGAGTTTGTGGTTTATATTGGGTTAAAACTCCAAGCGATGAGGGGTGCTCATCGCTATGGTTTTGTAATTTTATTGCAAAATCATTGGAGGTAATGCGGATTTGCAATCCGCATTATGAAAAGCAATTTTTAGAAGCTGTAAGTGTATCTAGCCAAAAATCGGACATCTTGCCCAGCGGTAGATTTGTATGACATACCCATTTCAGAGAATTTCATAACATTGATAGGCATAAATGGCACTCTAAAGGCTACTTCTACGCCGTGATTTGTAGCGATATTTGCACGAAGCCCTACATTTAGCGCAATGTCAAAATCTGTTGTTTTCAGTTTTGAAGTCATACCTGCTTCCTCATAAGCCTTTTTAATGTCATCAAGATACTTGTCTTTTATGGTATTCCCACCGATTCCAAGTCCTATAAAACCACCAAAATCAAGCGATTCATTAGAAACAAAATTACCCAAAAAATCCACATTTACACCATAATTGATAAATGTTGTATTGTGGCTATTTGTAGTGCCATCTTCTGGGTTTTCGCTTTTGAATTTGCCGTGTGTCAAATCCAAATTAGCGTAATAGCGGAGTCCAAGATAGTCTGTAAAGAATTGCTTATAGCCGACTACGAATCCATAGCTTACGCCATTTGCCTTTTCTGTTTGTTTGTATGAACCGCCACCAATATTGTCAGGGTCACCAAATTTGTCTTGCAACTTGATATTCCCATAGCCTACGCCAAGTCCCAAAAATGCGCCACTCACTTCTGCGAATAACGCACTTGTGCTTAGTAATACCGCCACTGCTGCCGTAGAGATTATTTTTCTCATTCTCTCTCCTTTAAAAAGTAAAATATGTCTATAAAACGCAGTGTAATAACACTATGTTTTATAGACGAGCGGAATTTTACAGAATTTTGCTGAATCTAAAATAAGTGTAATAACACAAAGCTAAATTTACGAGTATATGGGAAATTTTTACACAAATAGCGCAAATTTTGAGTGTAATAAAATGCGGTTTGATAAGTGATTGAATCGCAATGCAACTTAAAATAAACTTGCCAAAAACAAAGTGTCAAGGGGGCAAGTTTTATGAAACCATTTATCGCGGAAAAACACAAGAAAATTGGACAAAATGTCGCAAAAATCCGCAAAGAAAAAGGCTTATCGCAATTAGAGCTATCGCTATGCTTGGGACATAAAAGTATCTCTATCGTAGCGAGTGCAGAGCGATTTTACCGCGGGGCGCATTTCTCTGTAACGCATTTGTTAGAAATCGCGGAAGTTTTGGAAGTCGATGTAAGGGAATTTTTTAAAGAATTATAAGTTTTTTAAGTTTGCTTTAAAAGATTTTGTTTATAATTCGTTTAATTTTTACCAAAAATTCAACCAAAGGGGCGTTTTATGAGAAAATCTTTTAGCTTAATCGAAGCGGTGTTTGTGATTGTGCTTTTGGGCGTTTTGGCGGCGGTGGCTGTGCCTAGATTCGTAGCGACAAGGACAGATTCGGCGGTGGCGGCTTTGCGACACGATGCTAGTAGTGCCACAAAATCCATAGTCGCAAAGGTTTTCGCGGATAATCTAAACACGACTGCCGACAAAGCCCCAGCACCAAATGACATTGAGAAAAAGCCCACAATGTCGTGGAGCGAGTGGATACTCGAAGTGGGCGGATTGGATAAAGGCAGATGGACAAAGCCTCTAGCGGTGAGCGCAACTGCCGAGCGTGGCGTATCTCCCGCGCATAACTATCACGGACGCTTTATGCCCTGTGGCACTAATGCGATGATAGAGATTTTGAGCAGTGGGGATTTGTATTTTAATCCCACTGCGGTGGCGGCGGATACTAGCTCTAAGAGTAGGGAGGCGGAGCTGTGTAAAAAGCTAAGGCAGAGCTATGAAAATAGCGCGGATTCGGGTAATAAAATCTTTCCGCTTACGACAAGCAAGTCGATTTCGTATTAGATTCGCATAAAGATTTTGCGTAGAGTGCGTGGGATTCGCTTTTGTATTTGAGATTTGCCCACGCGTTTAAGATTCGCGCAAAAAAAATTAGATTCGCCTTAGTTTATTTAGGATTTTTATCGATTTTATCCAATCGCGATTCGATTTCTATCAGTTTTTTGTCTATGCCTACGCTAACTGTTACTTGATTTAGCAAAGTCCATAAGGACAAAATCCCCAAAATCCCGCTCACAAGCACCGCGCAAAGCGATATTTTGATTGCCAAAGTCGCTTTTTTGTTGAGTTTTTCAAAATCATTCATTTTTGACGCTCCATTTATTTTAGTTGATTTAGCGCGTATTTTGCGCTAGATGCGATTATCATTCCGCAAATCGCACACATTACCACACACGCGCCGATACTTAAATCATAGCTGTATGATAGGCAAAATCCGCCTAAGATGAATACTAGCGACAAAACTCCGCCTACAATCATCATCGCTTTTAGCGAATCTACGAACATTCCTGCGATATATGCGGGTATGCTTAAAATCGCTAGGACTAAAATCAGCCCCGCCACGCTCATACTAGCTACAATGCCAAGCGAGATGAAAATAAATATGAGTAGGATAAAAAGATTTACGCGCAGATGCTTTAACTTGCAAAAAACTTCATCATAAGAAATGCTTAAAATCTCCCTGTAATAAAGGCTTACAAAGCCTACTAGCAAAATATCATAAGCCACAATTATCCAAATATCTTCGCGTGAGACGGCTAAAATCGAGCCAAAAAGATAGCTTGTAATATCTGCGCCATATCCCGGCGTAATGTCGATTAAAATCACGCCCAGCGCGACACCAAACGCCCAGCTTGCCGCGATGAATGAATCGATATTTTGCTTTTTAAACAGCACAAAATACAGCAAAATTAGCGACATAAAAACCGCCATAAGCCCCGCGCCAAGCATAGTGTGAAAGCCAAAGTATAACGCTAATCCCACGCCACCAAACGCGCTATGCGCCACGCCACCGCTTAAAAAGACGATTTTGTTTGAGACAATGAGTGCGCCGATAATCCCACTGCAGATAGAGATTAAAAGCGCGACTATTAGGGCGTTTTGGATAAATTGTAATGATAAAATTTCAAGCAAAATATAACCTTTGGCGTTTGGGATTCGCGGTATTTGGCGCGAATCGGCTGTGAATTTGTGCGAATCTTTGGTGAATTAGCCACGAATCTAGGTAAATCAGCGCGAAATGTGTGCGCGAATCTTTGGCAAATCCACGCGAATCAGCGTAGATTCGTCTGCGAATCTATGTCGAATCTAAGCGCGGATTCGTCCGCAAAGCTAAGCACGAATCTAAAAAGCGAATCCAAACAGCGAAAAATAAAAGCGCAATTTTAGCAGAAAGTTGTTTGATTTTTATAATTATGAAATCAAACTATGGCGAATCTCTACCTTGTCATTGTAAGATTCGGCTTTGCACAAATCTGCCCTTTATCGTCATTGCGAGACGAGCCAAAGGCTCGGCGTGGCAATCCACCCACGCCGTCATACTGAGCGCGATAGCGCGAAGTATCCATTTTGGCGAATCGTAAATCAAAAGCGATTCGCTTACTTTAGGCGAATCTATCCACAAGTCAAACGAAAAATCCCCTAAAATTATTTTTTATTTAAGAATACCTTAAGGGGGGGGGCAAATATAATTTCAGCAGCTTTTAATTTCAAAGGAGAAAAAATGAGAAAAGTAAGAAAAATGGTAGTAATGCTACTAATGGTATTTGGCGCGGTTGGTGTGAGCTTTGGCGATATTGGGTATGGAAATATAGATATGCTAAAGGCGGAAATGAAAAAGTTTGAGGCATATTGGATGGAAAGAAAACCATCAACTTTAGAATCTGTAAAAGAAGCCTGTGAAGAAAAAATAATAACTAATAGTTATTATTTTTATTGCGAAGCAAAAGTAGGATTGCTATTGTTGGAGGAAGCAAAAGCGAAAAATATAGATTATTTTAGTTATGATATGGCAAAATTTATATGGGGAGATGAAAGATTTGAGCGATTTAGAAATTGGGGTTACGGGGGCAAACTTGATATAGGTTTTAGTTCAATAAAGGACGATTTTGAAAGTTTTTGGGAAAAAAGAGGATTAAGAGATGCTAAATCAAAAGCGTGGAAAGGAATGGCTGAAGGTATTGAATAGTCTTTATCCACCTTGCGCCTTTGTAGCGTGAGGTGGATTTGGATTGCTTCGGCGAATCTACGATTCGCCTCGCAATGACGATTTTCTTTTATTTTGCATTTGATTCGTAACCGATTCGTGCAATGAATCGCAATCGAAGTAATGGCGGTGTGGCTTTTGTAGTTTT
>JBNMJF010000060.1:0-8563 GCA_050873665.1 Helicobacteraceae bacterium | reverse complement strand
GTTTAAGTGGCGAATCGTGCGAATCCCCACAATAAAATCCGCACGAAGTGCGAATCTTTGCAAAAGTTTTTTGCTTCGTTTTGCTTTTGCAAAAAGTAGAATCTCTATTCGCTGTCATTTTTTACAATTCTACACATTAGCATTATTTAGCACCACTTCATTTTTGGTATTCAAAGATTTTTTAAAAAAAATTAAATAAAATAGTGCGTCTTTTTGACAAATTTTGACTTTAGGAGCTTTATGAAATGGAATGGACACAAAATATTGACCCATTAGGCAGTCTTTTGTTAAGTGCGATTGTGGCGTTTTTGCCCATATTGTGCTTTTTGCTGTGCTTACTCATTTTTAAGATGAGAGGCTATGTGGCGGGATTTATCACCGTGGTTGTGGCGACTTTGGTGGCGTTTTTCGTGTATGATATGCCATTTTCGCTTATTGGCGCGAGTTTTATACACGGATTCGCGCAAGGTATGTGGCCTATCGCGTGGATTATCATCGCGGCAATTTTCCTCTATAAACTCTCTGTGAAATCAGGCAGTTTTGAGGTTATCAAGCAAAGCGTTATGAGCATCACGCCAGACCATAGGATTCAAGTAATCCTAATCGGCTTTTGCTTTGGCTCGTTTTTAGAGGGTGCGATTGGCTTTGGCGGACCTGTGGCGATTACTGCGGCACTGCTTGTGGGGCTAGGGCTAAAGCCACTTTATGCAGCTGGGCTTTGCCTTATCGCAAATACTGCGCCTGTGGCGTTTGGTGCGGTTGGGATTCCTATTATTGCGATGACGAATCTCGTAGGCATCGAGCAGTATTCCGTAGCGGCTATGGTAGGGCGAATGCTCGTGCCACTAAGCCTTAGTGTGCCATTTTTCATCGTATTTTTGATGGACGGCGTAAAAGGCGTGAAAGAGACTTTCCCAGCGATTTTGGTGGCTGCCATTAGCTTTACAGGCACTCAGTTCATCAGCTCAAACTATCTTGGCGCGGAGTTGCCAGACATTACCTCAGCGGTTGTTTCTCTTGCTTGCACCACTATCTTTTTGAAATTTTGGTCGGTTAAAAATGTATTCCGCCTTGATGATGTGAAAGATTTTTCAAACAGCTCGAATCTATCCTTAGGCACAATCTTTAAGGCGTGGTTGCCATTTATCTTGCTAATCGTTTGTATCGTAGTTTGGACACAGGATTGGTTTAAGGCATTCTTTAAACAAGGTGCGGCACTTGACTACACGCAAGTAACAATGGTATTTAAAAATATGGAAGCAAGTATTCTAAACGCAGCGGGGAATCCTGTCAAATTAGACTTAGCATTTAACCTAATCGCGCTTCAAGCGGGGACTGCGATTTTGGTAGCGGCGATTTTGACTATCATCTGTTTGCGAATCAAGCTAAATGTAGTCGAGGAATCTTTGGGCGATACGCTTAAAGAAATGGCGATTCCTTGTATCACAATCGGGCTTGTTGTCGCGTTTGCCTTTATCTCAAGAAATAGCGGAATGAGCGAGACTTTGGGTAGAGCATTCGCCGAATCTGGCAATGCGTTTGCATTCTTTAGCCCTATTGTCGGGTGGCTTGGCGTTTTCATCACAGGAAGCGACACCAGCTCAAACCTACTCTTTGGGACATTGCAACAAGTCAGCGCACAACAGCTTGGCATCAAAGAGGCACTATTCCTAGCGGCAAACTCCGTAGGTGGCGTTGTCGGTAAGATGATAAGCCCACAAAGCATCGCAATCGCTTGTGCTGCGGTGGGATTAGTCGGGCGCGAATCAGAGCTATTTAGATTCACACTCAAATACTCTGTGGCATTTGTCATCATCATCGGCATTTGGACAGCTATCATCGCATTTGCGCTTACAGGCATTATCCCAGATACGATTCCTTTGGCAAAATAATAATTTTGCTTTTTGGGCTTTTGGGACATTCGGGGGCATAAGCCCCCTGAAACTGCACTAGAAATTCTTAAAATTATATTTTCTTGCTTTTTTGGTTTTAGCGTGGTAATATTTCAGCAACATTTATCATAGATTAGATACAAGGTTAAATTATGGGCAAGAAAGGGCAAGTTAAGTTAATAGTAAGTGTCGCTAAAAGTGGGCTTGGTATTTTGCTAACGGCATTATTTGGGATTTTTGCCTTTGTGGTTGTCAATATCGAAACAATCACGCGATTCCAAATGTATGCGTGTATCATCGGTGCTGTGATTATTGCTGTTTTCTTTGTGCTGTTGCTTGGCTATGTCATAAAAAATATCAAAAAGATGAGGAAATTATAATGGCAGGGTTAATATTGGCTAGTTTTATAATGCTTTTGTTTTGCGGATTGATACTCTATGCGGTAAAGTCGATAGATGCGATAGTTGAGTAGATAAAAATTGTGATTTTTTGGATTCTACTACATAAAATTTCTTTAAGTTTAAAACTATATTTTGCTATAATCCCACAATTATTTCATTTTTAAGGGAGCATTTATGAAAATCGTAGTCATTCAAGGACCTAATCTAAATATGCTAGGACACCGCGACCCACGACTTTATGGCGATATGAAATTAGAGCAGATTCACGCAAATATGGAGGCAGTGGCTAAGCAAAATAACTTTGAGATTGAGTTTTTTCAGAGCAATTTTGAGGGCGAAATTGTCGATAAGATTCAAGAGTGTATCGGCACGGCGGACGGCATTTTAATCAATCCTGCGGCATATTCGCACACTTCCATCGCCATTGCGGACGCCATTTCGTTAGTAGGGATTCCTGTAGTTGAGGTGCATTTAAGCAATATTTTCGCGCGAGATGATTTTCGCAAAAAATCGCTCACAGGCGCGATGAGCGCGGGAGTAATTTGCGGATTTGGACCATTTGGCTACCATATCGGGCTACTTTCCATTATGCAAATCATCACCGAAATCACGCAGTTAAAGCAACAAAACGAAAATAAAAAATAGCTTTATGGGCGAATCTAAGCGGATTTTTGGTGCGAATCACATAATTTTAAGGGCAAATTTGGGGCGGAGATGAGAGAAAAATTAGATTGCTTTTTTACCACAAATGAAAGCGCAATGCTCTATGAGTGCGGGTTTTCCTGCGATAATGCGATTTATTTTAGCGCAGGAAGCGAGGCATTTTTCATAACCGATTCGCGCTACACGCTAGAGGCGAAAGAAAAAGCCACCCAAAATACACAGATTATCGAATCTAAAGATTTAATCAAAGATTTCATAAAACTTGCAAAAAATGCCAAAAATATCATCTATGACAACGCCCAAATTAGCGTGGAATTTTTTGAGAAAATAAAAAGCCTTTCGCTAAAGCCAAAGCCCAATTTTCATCAAATCAAACGCATTATAAAAAGCGATGATGAAGTCGCACTCATTGCCAAATCCCAAAAGCTAAACAAAAAGGCTTTCAAGCGATTCGCCAAATTTATAGTAAAAAATGGCGGTGGCAAAAAAGATTTAAGTGAAAAAAACTTGCATTTTATCGCTAGGCAATGTTTGGAAAATAACGGCGCATTAGATTTGAGCTTTAATCCCATTGTCGCCCTTAATGAAAATGCTGCCAAACCCCACGCTTTGCCTTGCAAAAAGGCATTGCAAAAAGGCGATTTATTGCTTTTTGACGCTGGGGTAAAGTATAAAAATTACTGCTCGGATATGACGCGCACGGCGTATTTTGGGTGCGAATCGCGCGAAGTAAAGGCATTTAATTTTAGCAAAACCCAAAAATTTCCACCCAAAATTCAAAAGATTTATGACATTGTGCTAAAAGCGCAAGAATGCGCAATTAAGGGCGCAAAAAGCGGAATGAAGGCAAAAGACATTGATTTTTTAGCGCGGGATTTTATCGATAAAAAGGGCTTTGGTAAGTTTTTCGCGCACTCTTTAGGACACGGCGTAGGGCTTGACATACACGAATTACCGCGAATCTCACGCAAGAGTGAGGAAATCATCGAGGACGGAATGGTATTTTCCATTGAGCCGGGCATTTATTTGCAAGGCGAATTTGGGATTCGCATCGAGGATTTGGTGGTGATGAAAAACGGAAAGGCGGAAGTGCTATGAGCGCGGTAAAAATGGCGAATCTAAGCATAGATAAATCGCAACTTATTTGCAATAATTTTTATCCCACGAAATTTAGCGAATCCACGCGATTCGCCCACGATTCGCGCAAAGATTCGCGAGATTCACACAAAATAGATTCACGCCCAAGCGATTCGCGTAAAATCACACTCGATTCATATATAAAAGATTTGCATTTCAAAGATTTCCACCCCAAAAGGACGCTCCCAAATACCACCATTATCGCGCTGGGTGGCAATCTAAAAAGCCCCATTCGCACCTTTAAATCGCTGTTTTTAAAGCTAAAGCAAAACGCCAAAATTCACATTTTACAAACTTCGCCCATTTATAAAAATCCGCCCTTTGGCTACGCAAATCAGCCATTTTTTTACAATGCCACAATGCTACTTGCCACAAGTATGTGCCTAGTGGAATTTTACGCTTTTATCTTTTATATGGAGCGCATTTTCGGGCGGGGGCGGATTCGCGCGTTTAAAAACGCCCCGCGCACACTGGATATTGACATAATTTTTTTTAATGACATTTTTATGCGTAGCACCAAGCTAAACATTCCGCATACGCAGTGGTTTGGGCGAAACAGCGTGTTAATACCGCTTATTTATCAAGTAAATTACAAGGGGCAGTAATGGCAGAGACACAAGAATTAGTGAGTTTCTTTACTTATAGTGCGCCGACTTTGGCGGAGGCTATGGAGATAGCCAAGCAAAATCACGGCGAAAATGCGATGATATACACTACCAGAGAGATTAAAAAGAAAAATTTGCTTGAAAAAGGCTTGTATGAAGTCGTCATAGCCGATAGAAAGGAGGCAAGTGAAGCCCCGCGCCCACAAGTTATCACGCCAAGCGCGAATCCTACCAATATTATTGATGAAAAGCCAGATAATGACATTGCCAAGCGATTAGATAAAATCGCGCAAAAAGAGTTAGCAAAACGGCGATTAGAAAAAATCACGCGTGAGCAAGAAATTAACGCAGAGATTTCAAATGCCGTAAAAGAGATTAGCAAAATCGTGCAAAGTAAGGATACTTTTGAGGTGGCAGAGGATAGCCAATCAAAAGGCAAAAAAAAGCGCGAATCTAGCGAATCTAAGGGCGAATCAAAAGGCGATTCACGCGAAGGCGAATCCAGAGATTCAAAAGTTTCGCGCGATTCGCATTCGCAAAGGGATTTGGGCGATTCAAGCGATTTTATGCGATTTAATCCTATCGCACAGACGCGCGAAATGCTTGCCAAACTCAATGCCGATGAGATTAAAGAGCTTAGTGCCATAAAATCATCGCTAAATCGGCTTGATGATAAGATGAAACTTTTGCAAAATATGTTTTGGAATGATGTCGGCATTCGCGCCCAAAACAACAATAATGTCCCGCAGGAATTCGCTGAAATTTATCGAATCTGCAAAAATAGCGGTATGAAAAATGAGCATTTAGATGAAATTATGCGCCTATCTAGTGAGCTTATGCCTGTGAATATGCGTGCAAATTCCGTAACGACAAAGCGATTTTTCCGCGAAGTGTTGCGTAAGCTAATCCCTTGTCGCGCAGAAAATATCGATATGGCGCGAAAGCGAATCATAATGCTAGTAGGTCCCACAGGCGTGGGCAAAACCACCACCATTGCCAAACTCGCCACGCATTACAGCAAAAAGCATAATTACAAAGTCGGGCTAATCTCGCTGGACGGCTATCGAATCGGTGCTTATGAGCAACTCGCATTTTACGCCAAAAAGCTAAAGATTTCTATCAATCAAGTCAATGACAGCGCGGAATTTGAGCGTTCGCTAGAGGATTTAAAATATTGCGATTATATTTTGATTGACACAATCGGCAGTTCGCAAAATGACAAGCAAAAGTTAGATTTCTTGCGGAAATTTGCCAATACGGATTATAATATCGATGTGAATTTGGTGCTAAGCGCAACTACGAAGTTCGAGGATTTGCGCGATATTTATGGCTCATTTAGCATTTTAAATATTGATACTTTGATTTTTTCTAAATTAGATGAAAGCAAGGGCTTTGGCAATATATTTTCGCTAATTTATGACACCAAAAAGCCCGTGAGCTACCTCACTATCGGGCAGGAAGTGCCAGAGGATATTTTGGTGGCAAAAAACGACTATATCGCGGATTATATTATTAACGGCTTTACAAAGCCCAAGCGCAGTGCCATTATACGCGCATCATTTTAAGAAAAAGCTATGCAAAATCAAGCAGCAGGACTAGATAAACTTTTAGCGGATTTGGAGCGTGAGCGCGAATTTAGTGCGATTCAAAGCGATTTGGGCGCAACCAAAATCATCGCCATTACTTCAGGCAAAGGTGGCGTGGGAAAATCCACCATAAGCGCGAATCTAGCCTACACGCTGTGGGATATGGGCTATAAAGTCGGCGTTTTTGACGCAGACATTGGATTAGCGAATTTAGATGTGATTTTTGGCGTGAAAGCCACGCAAAATTTACTTGATGTCTTGCAAGGTAGGGCAAATCTAAATGATATTATTATCCCGCTTGAAAGCGGACTTAGCCTAATCCCGGGCTACACGGGTGAGGAGATTTTACAATATGACGAATCTGTGGTAGCGAATCTACAAAGCGATATTTTGGATAATTTGGATTTTTTACTAATTGACACGGGGGCGGGAATCGCAAAAGGTGTGCAACGATTCATTGAAATTAGCAATTATTTGATTGTTGTAACGCAGCCTGACCCCAGCGCGATGACGGACGCTTACGCCTCTATCAAAGTCGCCTCCAAAAATAAAAATAAAATATTTTTGATTATCAATCAAAGCAACGGTTTAAAAGAGGCGGATAGCATTTTTAGCCGAATCCAAAGCGTGGCAAGTGCCAATATCCCGCATTTAGAATTGCAAATGCTTGGCAAAATCCCCACAAGCGATATTATCACGCAATCAAGTCGCTCACGCAAACTTTTTACCAAACTCTTTCCGCAATCGCCACCCACCGCTAGTATCCAAACAATCGCGCGAAATTTAGTGCAATCCATTGGCGAATCTGTGGAACAAAATATGCTTTTAAATAACGAAAACCGATTCAATAGATTCGTTAGAAATCTACTCTATCGCTTTTAGGGACGGCGTCTGCGGTAGATTGGTTGGTTAAAACAAAAGAAGGTTTAGCCATTGAAGCAGGATAATTACATAAGTTTTAGCGTTGTCGTGGGCTTTTTCGTGGGGCTTATAGTCTCTGCGATAAAGTTTAATAGCCCAGAGTGGATTATCCTATGGACGATTATTTGCACGAGCGTAATGTATCTAATCGCGCTTTGCGTGGCGAGTTTTTATATGAAATACATTGATTTTGATGAGAAAAAGATGAATATCAAAAAGTTAGATTCACGCTTGGATTATTATCTAAACGAATTTGACAAGCGCGAAAAAGAAGCACTAAATATTAGAAAATACTTAAAGCACAATCTAAGTGCCACAAATGACGATGAGTAAGGGCTTAAGAAATGCAAAATAATGTAGAAAAATACGCCACCGAGTTAAAGCACTCGCAAGATTCGCTAATGTTGCAATATATGCCCGCGTTAAGGGCAATGGCATTTAGATTGCGAGAGCGACTGCCAAGCTCCATTGACATAAATGACTTAATTTCTATTGGCACAGAGGAAATGATAAAACTCGCACGGCGATATGATAGCTCCATAAATGACAGCTTTTGGGGCTATGCAAAAATGCGCGTTTATGGCTCGATGCTTGATTATTTACGCGAATTAGACATTGTCTCGCGCTCTAGTCGCAAACTAATAAAATCTATCGATAGAGAAGTCTCAAAATATTTTAACGAGCACGAGGAAGAGCCCACCGATGAGTATTTAGCAGAGATTTTGGGCGAAGATGTGAAAAAAATAAAAGAAGCGCGAATCGCCTCAGATATTTACTCAGTAATCCCAATCGATGAGCAATATAACGCCATAATCGCGGATAATGTCGTAGAAAATGTCCAGCAAGATGAGCTAGTTAGCCTAATCAAAGACATTTTATCATCGCTTACCAAGCGTGAACAAACAATCATTCAGCTTTATTATTTCGAGGAATTATCACTAGGGGAAATTAGCGAGATTTTAAATATTACTAGCTCACGAATCTCACAGATTCACAAAGAAGTCATCAAAAAGATTCGCAATCGCTTAGGGGACATAAATGGCTGATATTCTAAGCCAAGAGGAAATCGATGCCCTACTTGAAGTCGTAGATGATGATAGTGGCGAAAGCAAGGATTTAGATAGTAGCGATATTTTAAACAAAAAGCAAGTAACGCTTTATGACTTTAAACGCCCAAATCGCGTTAGCAAAGAGCAACTTCGCGCGTTTCGTGGGATTCACGATAAGATGGCGCGAAATCTTAGTTCGCAGATTTCGGCGATTATGCGCTCTATCGTGGAGATTCAGCTTCATTCAGTCGACCAAATGACTTATGGCGAATTTTTGATGAGTTTGCCAAGCCCGACAAGTTTTAATAT
>JBNMJF010000059.1:0-8571 GCA_050873665.1 Helicobacteraceae bacterium | reverse complement strand
TATATTTCGGCTGTGTATTTTTTCACAATTTCAATTACGGAAGTATAACGATGACACACAAAAACTACACAAAAAGAACTTCGGCTTTGGCTCTTAGCTTGGCGTTTTTATTTGCCAATCCAGCATTTGCGCAAAACGATTCGGCAGATTCCACTGTAGGGGGGGGGGATAGCCAAAATCCCACCCAAAGCGCGGTAGATTCAAGCGCGAATCCAAGCACCACAGATTCAAGCAATCCAAACGCGAATCCAAACCTAAATCCCACCGATTCAAACGCAGATTCAAGCAATTCCACGCAAATCCCACTCGCCCACACTTATGATTTAGGACACATCGAGCGCGTAGTAAAATCACAAGTAGATTCCAATGATTCCGCAGTTTTTATCACAAGCGAGGAAATCGAGGCTACAAACTCAAACAACATAGCCGAAGCCTTGCGCTATCAAACGGGCGTTTTCTACCACCCAGCAAGTGGTAGCAGAGGTGAGCCAGATATAAATATTCGTGGCTTTGGCGTAACGCAAATCGGCTTTTTCTTAGATGGGATTCCCGTGCATTCGATTTATGATAAGCAAACGGATTGGGGACAATTTAGCACTTATGGCATTAGCGAGATGAGTATTTCTAAAGGCTACACTTCGCCACAATGGGTGGCGCGGTAAATATCATCACTTCAAAGCCACTCGATAAGCTAGAAGTCGCCCTAAAATACGGCTTTATCTCTAATAACGAGCATCAAGCAGCCGTGTCTGTCGGCTCAAATCTAGGGCAGTATTATCTCCAAGCGACATATTCTTTTGATAGGCGCGAATCTTATCCATTGTCGCATAAATTTACGCCCACGCTAAATCAGCCGAATTTGGAGGCTAAAAATAGCTATTTTACGAATCATACTTTGCGCTTTAAGGTAGGATTCGAGCCAAATTAAAACCACAAATATTCACTAAATCTCATCTATTAAGATGGCAAAAAAGGTGGCATTTTAAATGTGAATTCTGGTAGCTATTGGAAATGGCCACATTATGATAAAATCACCGCTTATATTTTGGGGCATTCAAGATTCAATGATATTTTTTCACTTGATTCGCGCATTTTCTATGACCATTTTTATAATTTGTTAAATGTGATTGGGCAATATACAAATGGTAATGTTAGCCAAGGTAGTAATTTTGCTACAAAAAAGAGTAGCTCTAAATACGATGACCACACTTGGGGCGTAATAGAAACCTTAAATATGAACTTTAATGATAGTATGAATCTAAAAGTCGGCGTGAATCTAAAGCAAGATAGCCACAATAGCTACGACCCTGATGCGTATTCTGACCCAAGAACGCATTTAATGGACTTAAGCACAAGTATTTTTGCAGAATATGCGCAAAGATTCAGCGATATGTTTAGGCTTATGCTAAGTGCGAGTTATGATAGAAATGATTTGTTGCAAGTTATTATTAACGATTCAAGGCGTAATAATTATAGTTTGCAAGGTGGCACAGCTCAAGCGATTGTATATGGTGATTGGACTGACAATATCACTTCTTGGCTAAATGTAGGCTATAAAACTTCGCTTCCTACGCTAAAAGACAGATATTCATCTAGATGGGGCGGAGTTACGCCAAATCCAAGTTTGCAACCCGAATCTGCCATAAATGCAGAGCTTGGGACAAAGCTAAATTATAATAAGGCTTTAGGCACTACAAGCGCGGAAGTGGCGGTATATTATAACCACTTAACAAATATGATTTCATCTATTGCAGATACGACAAATAGCTGTGTAAGTGGTAATAATTGCCGAAAATTGATAAATGTAGAAACGGGCTATTCTTATGGCGTAGAAGTGGGATTCACTCAAGGATTTTGGGGCGATAAAATAACTTTTGGCGCAAATTACACATATCAAGCAAAAAAGCAAACAAAAACTCTAGCGACTATAACATAAAAGGCAGAATCCTAAACTACCCCGAGCATATCGCTAATGCAATGCTTAGCTTAACGCCGTTTTCGCAGTGGGATTTGATTGCCAATCTCACCTATCAAAGCCCACAATGGAGCTATTCAAGTAGCAGTAGCACATATACAAGGATTAAAAGCACTTTGCTTGTGGATTTAAAGACAAATTTGCGCATCATAGATGGATTGCAATTCTCACTAGGCGTAAGCAATGTATTTGACGCGCTGTATTATTATTCGGACGGCTATTATATGCCCGGGCGCCGAATTTTCTTAAGTTTGGAATATAAATATTAGAATAAAGCGTCATTGCAAGATTCTGGCAAATGCCCGAATCAAGGCAATCCAAAAAAATAAAATCCGCACGAAGTGCGAATCTTTGCAAAAGTTTTTGCTTCGTTTTGCTTTTGCCAAAAATAGAATCCCCCACCAAACTTATTGACATTCGACTTTATAATCTGCTAGAGTCGCGCCCCAAACTAGCAAAGGAGAGATTAGTTGAGAGTAAATAGCCTTACCAAAATGCGCATAAAACGGCGCAGATTCACCAAAAAGCTACAAAAAAGCAATGTCAATTTCACAAATCTCGCGTGGGGATTAGTGGTGCTTGGGGGAATCGTAGAGTGCTTTTGGGTGAGCGGACTAAAACACGCCGATTCGCCACTGCTATACGCGCTGACTGCGTGTGGCATTGCGTTTTCATTTAGCGCAATTATTGTGGCGTGTAAGGTGCTTGAGGTAAGCATCGCTTATAGCGTGTTTGTCGGCATTGGCACGGCTGGTGTGGTGGCTGGTGAGATTTTAATCTTTGGCGAGGTGTTTTCTGTGCTTAAAGTCGCGCTGATTGCGGTGCTTTTATGCGCTGTCATCGCGCTAAAATTCATCTCACAAAAGGCAGACGGCGCGTTGCACGATGAGGCTTTGGTGGAGAGTTTGGCGAGTGATTTGCAAATCGATAGTGCGCTAGATAAAGTGCTGGATTCCAAAGGGGTGGCGCGATGAGCTGGGTATTTTTGCTACTTGCTGGGCTAATGGAAATCTTTGGCGTAATCGCTATGAAACATTACGCAATGAGTGGCAAAAATGCCTACATACTGCTAATCGCTGGGCTTTTTGTGCTAAGCCTTTCACTGCTTTCGCTCTCAATGCGCGAAATATCTATGGGCGTGGCGTATGCGATATGGACGGGAATCGGAGCTGGTGGAGGCGTGATTGTGGGGATTGTGCTATTTAATGAGAGCAAAAGTTTCGCCAAAATCGCGCTAATTGCCGTAATCATCGCGTGTAGCGTGGGATTAAAATATTTATAAGCATTAGATTCGCGTGAAATAATTCAAAATAGATTGCCACGAATTTGCTGACGCAAATTCTCGCAATGACGAGAGAGTGGAGAGACTCTACTTTTTGCGAAAGCAAAAAGTAGCAAAAACTTTTTTAATGGATACTTCAGGCTAAAGCCCTCAGTATGACGAGTGGGGTGAGATTCGCCTACCATTTTCGTCATTGCGAGGGCTTTGCCCGAAGCAATCTATTATTTTTCATTTGGATTGCTTCGATTTGGCGTTGCCAAATCTTGCAATGACGGATTTTATGTTTTTGTGGATACTTCGCCTTTTGCAAAGGCTAAATATGACGGAGAGTGCGCAGTTTCATAGCAATCCCGTGCTTTTTTTAGCTTTTTGTAGCGATTAAAACGCCTTCAATAATCTCATCGATTCCGCCGTCCATTATATCCGCCAAATTCGTGTAAGCGATATTGCTACGCAAATCTTTCACTTGCTGAAATGGCGCGAACACATACGAGCGGATTTGGTGTCCCCAGCCGATGTCGCTCTTTTCCTCAACTATATTATTTTGCTTTTTTAGCTCCAAATCATAAAGGCGCGATTTTAGCATTTTTAGCGCGGTGGCTTTGTTTTTGTGCTGACTCCTATCGTTTTGGCACTGCACGACAAGCCCAGTGGGAAAATGCGTAATGCGAATCGCCGATTCTGTCTTGTTGATATGCTGTCCTCCCGCGCCACTAGCGCGATAAGTGTCGATACGAATGTCCTTTTCCTCAATCTCAATTTGTATATCATCATCGATTTCTGGCGTTACCTGCACGCTTGCAAAGCTCGTATGTCGCTTTTTATTCGCATCAAAGGGGCTAATTCGCACCAAGCGATGAATCCCATTTTCGCTTTTTGCGTAGCCGTAGGCATTTTCGCCCTTTATCAAAAAGCTAATGCCCTTGATTCCCGCCTCCTCGCCATCTTGATAGTCCAAAAGCTCCACCTTAAAGCCCCTGCGCTCACACCAGCGCAAATACATTCGATATAGCATACTCGCCCAATCTTGGCTCTCCGTCCCACCCGCACCGGGCTGAATGCTGACAATCGCATTCGCGCTGTCATTTTTATCGCTTAGCATTATCTCAATCTCAATTTGCTTGATTTTATGCTCCAATTTGGGGGCTTCGGCAAAAAGATTTTCTAACATTTCGCTATCATTTTCAGCCACCGCCAAAGCAAACAGCTCATCGCTGTCATTTAGGGCGTTTTTGGCATTTTCATAAACGCTCAAAATGCGATTTAGCCTACTTTTTTCCTTGCCAATTTCGGCGACTTTTTTGGTGTCATTCCAAAAATTTGGCGCGTTTTCCTCCGCCACAATCTCCGCCAAACGCGCCTTTTGCTCATCAATGCGAATGATTTTTGCGATATTTTCAACTTTAATCGCTAAAGCCTTGATAAGTTCGCTATACTCGTAAGAATCCACGCTTTGCCTTTAATATAAAATTTCGCAATTATAGCTTAAAATTTTGGTAGAATCTAAATTTTAGATTCGCACAAAGATTCGCGCGACAAAGGGCAAAAATGCAAGATTTTAGCACAAAGCAAAATAATAAAATCACCACCATTAAAATTATCGCTGGAAAATTTCGTGGTAAGATTTTAAATGCTAGAATTTTGCCTACCACACGCCCTACAAAGGCGATTGTAAAGGAATCTGTGTTTAATACGATTGCGCCTATTTTGCGCGGGAAAATTTTTATCGAAGTCTTTGCAGGATACGGCTCTATGGGCTTTGAAGCGTTAAGTCGCGGGGCGGAAAAGGTAGTTTTTTTGGAAAAAGACAACGAAGCGTTTAGTATTTTGCAAAAAAATATCGCGCTTTTTGGGGGCGAATCGCATAAGATTTTGGCAAAAAATGTGGATAGCTTTGAGATTTTAGGCAATATTTTAGGCGAATCTAAAAATGCGATTTTTTATTTTGACCCGCCATTTGGGGAGAATGGGGAATTTTATAAAAGGATTTTTGGGATTTTGGATTCGTTAGATTCACACGAATCGGGCGCAGGTTCAGGCGCGAATCCACCAAATCTAACCAATAAAATCCTAATTTTTGAGCATATTTCTACATTTGATATGCCAAAATCTTTGGCGAATCTCCCGCTACAAAAATGCAAGAAATTTGGTAGGACGAGTGTGAGCTATTATTTTATGGCATAATTTTTGCTAGATTCGC
This sequence comes from Helicobacteraceae bacterium, assembly GCA_050873665.1. GTDB lineage: Bacteria > Campylobacterota > Campylobacteria > Campylobacterales > Helicobacteraceae > NHYM01. Next base: position 3,114 of record JBNMJF010000059.1, on the reverse strand, counting down.
GTGAATTTTAAGATAAATGGAGTAAAAAATGGCAGAAGAGCAACAGCAACAAAGTGGCGGTGGCAAGGGCAAAATCATCGCTATAATTATCGTAGTTTTTGTGGTACTCATCGCGGGGCTTGTGGTGGCGTTTATGTTTTTGACGCAGACGCCAGAGGAGAGCGCACAAGCCGCAGCGGGTAATAGCAACGCACCGCAGACACAGGCGAATGTGATGGGCGAGACAAATGCGCGGTATTTGCGCATCGGACCTATTTTTCAGCTTGATACATTCATCGTAAATCTGCTCTCGCAGGGCGGTAGGCGGTATTTGAAAATCAATATCGGGTTAGAGATGACAACGGCAAATTTGGAAAATGAGCTAAACGCCAAAAGGGCTTTGGTGCGCGATATAATCATCGGTATTTTGACTTCAAAATCGCCTGAGGACATAAGCACCACGCGCGGTAAGGACAAGATGAAAGAGGAAATCGTGCAGCGGCTTAATGAAAACCTTGTCGATGGCAAGATTCGCAATGTTTTTATCTCTGATATGGCGATACAATAGCGCGATTTAGGCGCATTTGTGGCTTTAAGAGGAATTTTGCGTGGTGGGCGTTGATTTAGTCGCAATCGCGCGGATTGAGCGATTGCTTGGCAAATATGGCGTATCATTTTTGCAAAATTTTTTACGCAAAAGCGAAATAGCATTATGCGTGAAAAAGGCGCAAGGTGGCGAATCTAACGACTTAGATTCGCATTTAAAAAACGCTGATATTGCGCACTTTAATGTGGAGCGAATCGCAGGATTTTACGCCGCAAAGGAGGCAATCTCCAAAGCCCTAGAATGTGGCATTAGCAAAAATCTAACCTTTAAAGACATAAGATTAAGTAAAGATTCGCGTGGTGCGCCAAAGGCAAAGCTAAGCAAACGCGCCAAAAAGCACTTTGGCGTGAAAAAAATCACCCTTTCAATCTCACACGATAAAGCGCAGATTCGAGGTGGCAAAAAAGGCGACAAAAGCGATTCGCATTTAAGCCAAAGCATCGAATCCAAAGGCTTTGCCATAGCTGTCGCGCTAGTAAAACGCAAATAAATTTTAAAAACTTTAATTTTTTAAACTTTTTTTAATAAAAATTATGATAAAAGTATGCCCTTTTTTAAAATTTATAAGATAAGGTGAAGTTATGGGTAAAAAATCTAACAAAAAAGCTAAAAAATCCGCGAATCTAAGCAAAAAAAGCATAAAAAACGATAAAAAATTAAACGCCAAAGGCGCAAAAAAGGTGGATTCCAAAAAAGTCCTTGCTGAAATCATAAATGCGCCAAGCAAAAGCACAAAAAGCAAAAGCACACCGAGTAAAAACGCAAAAGCAAAAAAAGCTACGCCGAAAAAAATTAACATTAGCGAATATACTACGATTAAAAGTAGCGCAAAATCCGCGCCAAAGGCAAGTGCAACAAAAGCGACAAAATCAAAAAAAGTTAGCACAAAGCCAAGCGCGAAAAATATAAAAAGTGTCAAAAAATCCGCTTCAAAGCCACTTGCCAAATCAAGTGCAGTGGCTAAAACAAAGGCGATTCAAAGCAGTGCCAAAACAAAATCTACAAAGATTGACACCAAACAATACACCACCATCAAAAAAACCACAAAAGCAAAAAAAGCCGAATCCAAAAAGGTTGAATCCAAAAAAATATCCACAAAAGCCACGCCCAAAGCCACAAAGTCGCCCAAAACGCCCAAAATCTCGGCGAATCTAAAAGCAAATCTAAAGCCCAAAAAAGAGCCAAAAGCCACCAAACCACCTAAGCCACCCAAACCGCCAAAGCCACCAAAGCCAGAAAAAGTGCCAAAAACGCCACAAGAAAAGTTAGAGTATCTTTTTAGAACCAAGCAGGGCGATTTTGTCGCGTATGAAGACATTGCATCTACGCTTAAAAAACCAGCCACGCCTAGCCAAATTAACAAGATTGAGCTTTTTGCAAAGAAATATAAAAAGCAATTTATCAGCTCATCAGAACTCGCTAAAAAGCTAAACTACGAGGAAAAGCAACTTGCCCGTGAGCAAAAGCAAAAGCAAATCGATGAAAATACCGATGAGGAATTTGACTTGATGAAAGAGCGCGAATCACTAGAATGGAGTCGTAGCGATAGCCCTGTGCGAATGTATTTGCGTGAAATGGGGCAGATTCAGCTACTTACCAAAGATGAGGAAACCGAGCTTGGGCGCAATATGGAGCGCGGGGAAAATATCATAATTGACGCGATTTGCTCTGTGCCTTATCTCACGGAGTTTATTTACAACTATCGAGACGCGCTAATCAACCGCGAGAGACGCGTAAAAGAGCTATTTAAAAATTTCGATGACAAAGACGGCAAAGAAGCGTTTGACGATGATAGCGATGATTTGGTGCTAAAAGATAGCAAAAAGGACGATGGGGACGATGATTTTGACGATGAGGACGAGTATGAATCCGCTCCACCCAAAAAGACTGCCAAAGACACAGAGCGCGTGAAGCTTGTAATGTCGGCGTTTAAGGATTTGGATAAGGCTAGGCGCGATATGCAAAAGACGCGCGATTCGCTCCCGCAGGATTTGAGCGCATTAAGCGATATTTTGCTTTTGGCGCACAAAAAAGAGGTGCTAAAAGAGAAATTATTAGCACTTGGTCCTACTAGCAAACTTATCACTGAGATTGTAAAGATTATGGAAAATGTCCTAAAAGGCGATGAATCCTTTGAGCGAGAGATGAAAAAGTTAGAGTATAAACTCCCGCTATTTAATGAAACTCTGCGCGAAAATCATCGCAAGATTTTGGCAAATATCACCAATATGAGCAAGGCAGACATTGCCCAAGCCGTGCCAGAAACGACTATGGTAAGCACTTATGTGGAGATTAAAAAGCTGATTTTGACAAAGGAAGCGAGTAAAGATAGCTTTAATTTAGAGCCAGAAAAGCTAAAAGAGATTTTAGAGCAGATTAAGCGCGGTAAAGTGATAGTCGATGAGGCAAAAAACAAAATGGCAAAAAGCAACCTGCGCCTTGTGGTATCAAACGCCAAAAAATACACGAATCGCGGACTGCCCTTTTTGGACTTGATACAAGAGGGCAATATCGGGCTTATGAAGGCG
>JBNMJF010000058.1:0-8602 GCA_050873665.1 Helicobacteraceae bacterium | reverse complement strand
TGCCGAGTTAGAATTCCACGCAAACAAGGGCGATAAGCTATATGATTTTAGTGGCGTGATTTTGCGCTATGCAAAGGCTTTCGAGCAGGAATGCTACCTGCTAATCCGCCGTGTGGTGGAGACTTTGGGCAAAAAAGATAGCAATATTTTGTGCCTAAAGTTTGGCGCGGGAAGCAAGATGAAAGAAGTGGTGAATCTGCTAAGCGAAAAGGCGATGCTTGGGGCGTATCTGCATATCATCGATAATTTGCTAAAAAAGCATATAAGAGAGCATTTAAGCGCGGAGTTTGTGGGCTTTTGCGAGAGATTCACCAAAGATATTGCCTTTATGCAAAAAGCGAGAAATCCTGTGGCGCACTCGGACTTTGCGCGGTTTGAGGACGCAAACGAAGTGCGAATCCGCACCATTGGCGTAGGTGCATACAAAAGCGCGATAGTAGCGATGATAGAAGCAAAAGATTTGCTAAAATTGCTTAAAGAGTAGGGCGAATCTAAGCCACAATTTGCGCGAATCTTACAAATTTCACCGTTACTTTGATTTGTGATTCGTGCAAAGCACGAATCTGATGACAAAATCAAATCAAAAATCCTTATTAAAGTTTTTGCTACTTTTTGCTTTTGCAAAAAGTAGAGTCCCCTTAACCCCTTAGACTCTAATCTACCAAGCAAGGTTAGAGCCTTAATTGCTTAAATCTAAACATACAACCCACTAATCGCATTTCCTTTTTGTGCTTTGTAAATGCCCTTTTTACAGCGATTTTTGGTGCGATAGATTCTAAAAGGCAAAATTATAAATTTTGCGATTCGCTCGAATCTATTCTTTCTGCCCCACGCTCTAACTGCCACGCTTAGCAATTCAAATGCCACATTTTTATCTAGCGATTCGCTAAAGTCATTTGTGTAATTGTGATTCAAATCAAACGCCCTAAACGCGCTATACACGATAAAAGGCATTTTCACATAGCCCACAAAACTTTTGCTACACTCATCTATCAGCGAAGCGACATAAAGTCCAAAATCCTTACAAACCAAATAATTATCTCTTTTTGTAGCAAACAATGCTTTTAATTCGTCTTTAAAAAATGGCGCATTCCAAGCAGTTTGCCACCAAATGAATCCTAATGGTTTATAATTGCTATCTAACGCTACATATTCGCTTTCCCATATTTTTGTCCCCACAAAGTGCCAAATGATAGGATTAGAATATGCAAAATCTATCTCTTTTGCCGTGTAATCAAATAATGGTATATATCCACAACCATATCGCAAATAAGCCTTAGCATTAGGGCAATAGTAAGAGATTATTATATTATATTCATAAGGTAAAATAAGCGCGTTTTCTTTGCGAATGATTCCATTAAGTGCGTCTTGGTCGGGTGCATTCACTTGGTATTTATTAGCAAAATCTAATACCTTATTTTTTAAATCATGTTTGCGACATTCATCTAGGTTAAAAAGTAAGAATCCAGCATTAAAATAGAAATTGTCTTTAAAATAAAAATTTTCATTTTTTTGGTCTTTGGCGAATAAACCAGCCATACCGCAAAACCACTTTACTACTCCAGCATATTTATTTTGTAAATCCAAAGTAAAAAGTTCTCTCAAATCCCTAAATACAAACATATCCGTATCTAAATATAGACAAGTGCTTACATTATTAGGCAGAAAGTCTGTAATAAATATTCTAAACCAAGTTAAATAATTTCCTTTGAATTTCGGTGTCCCATAAAACACGCTATCATCACAAATATGAATAATAATCTCACAAGGATAAATCTTGCTTAATTCTTTGGCTAGATTTGAGAGTTTTTGGCGTGAATCATCACTCACAAAGTCGCTTAAAATGTGAAAAACATAGCCTTCGCTTTTCTCATCATCGCTTATGGATTCGTAATCTAATTTTTTGTAGTTTTGTAAGGAAGTTTGCGGGGTCGAATGTGGCGAATCTTGTGTTGAATCTAATGCCAAATCGCTTGAATCTATCGCTAAATCGCCTAAATCCTTAGCATTTACTGAATTTAAGCTAAGCTTAAGGTTGCGCTGTTCTCTCTCTCTCTCTCTCTCTCTCTCTTATTAGATTCAAAGAAATCTTTGAAATGCTTTGAAGTATCCGTGCTTTTGATGATGCTAGTGATTAGCACGGCATTATATTTGATATATGGCTCATTTGCCGCAAAGCATATATGAAACATTGTTTGTCCTTTGGGTGAAATTTAAAGGTGGGATTATAGCATAAATTTACGCGAATCCAAACCGCTTAATATAATCTTAAACAAACTTTTTCTATAATCGCAAATTTTATTTTAAATTTTATCAACGAAAGGCAAATTTATGAAAAAAGGCATTCACCCACAATATGTCCCCTGCAAAGTAACCTGCGTTACGAGCGGAAAAACCATCGAAGTGTTGAGCAATAAAAGCGAAATGAAAGTGGATATTTCGAGCTTTTGCCACCCATTTTACACAGGTAGCGACAAAATCACCGACAGCGCGGGACGCGTAGAGAAATTCAAGCAAAAATACAAAATGAAATAAAATTTTGCTTTATTTAATCGCAACGCCGATAGGAAATATCGCTGACATAGGCATTCGTGCGCTTAATGTGCTTGAATCTTGCGATGAGATTTTGTGCGAAGATACGCGCGTGGCAAAAAAGCTCATCGCGCTTTTGAATGCGCGTGGGTTGCTTAAAAAGGCGGATTTTCACTACACTTCTTTTCACTCGCATAACGAATCTTTGCGCTTGGAAGACTTTGGCGCGGAGCTGAAACGACTTGGTGCGGAGTTTTTTAGCAAAAATGTCGCATATTTAAGCGATGCGGGAATGCCCTGTATAAGCGACCCCGGGGCGAAATTAGTGGCATTTTTGCAAGAAAATGATTTGCCTTACAGCGCGGTTTCTGGCGCGTGTAGCGTGGTTTTGGCGTTTGCTTTAAGTGGCTTTGAAGGCGGATTTAGCTTTTTGGGATTTATCCCGCATAAGCTACAGGACAAGCGCGTTTTTTTGCGAAATATGCTTGAATCGCCACTGCATTGCGTTTGCTTTGAATCGCCCAAGCGCATTTTAGATTCGCTAAAATTGCTTTGCGAGTTCGCGCCCACACGCAAGATTTTCATCGCAAAAGAGCTAAGCAAAATGCACGAGAAATTCTACTTTGGCAAAGTTAGCGAAGTTTATGGGCGACTACAAAGCGAAAACTTAAAAGGCGAATGGGTGCTTGTCATTAGCGCAGAGCAGGGCGGAGCAGAGCGTTTGAGCGATGATTCGCAAAATACGAATTTTGGGGCGAATCAAACAAAAAAATCGCTAAATCGATTCGACATTGAAACCCTTGATATTCCGCCTAAAATCAAGGCAAAGCTGATTGCGCGAATCGAGGGGCGCAGTCCCAAAGAATGCTATGAAGAGTTGCTAAAAGGTGGAAAATGAGAGACGAATCGCAAAAAGATTACGAATTGCATAAATCACAAAAAAAGCACGAATCGCCACGCGATTCGCACAAATCTAATGAATCTTGTGAATCCCACGAATCCACCGACTTTTTTATTTTCGGCAAACAGCCCTGCGTTTTTGTGGTGGAAAATCACAGCGATTTGATTAAAGAGATTTATTTTGGCAAGGACATTGATAGGGCGATTTTTACGCGCTTTTCGCGCTTAAATAAGCCCATAATCCGCGCAGACGCCAAAAAAATGCAATCACTTGCCAAAGGTGGCAATCATCAGGGCTTTATTTTGCGCGTGGCAGAGCCAAAGAGCGACATTACACACATAAAAAATCTGCGCGATTTTAGCAAAATTGTCGTGCTGGTGGGGCTTAGCGATGTGGGGAATATCGGCGCGATTTTTCGCACTTGCCTTGCATTTGGCGTGGAGTGCGTTATTTCAACCACTGCGCTAAATCTAAGCGGTGTCGCTAGGAGCAGTAGCGGGGCGTTTTTCAGTGTGCCACATATTATTTATAAGGATTATTTGAGCCTTGCAAATGAGCTAAAAATGGCGCATTTTAGGTTGCTTGGCGCAGATATGAGCGGGGCGAATCTAGGCGCGGATTTTAACGCTCCCGCAAAATGGGCGTTATTTTTAGGCAGTGAGGGCGATGGAATCCCTAAAAAACTTTTAGCACGAATGGATTTAGTGCTTGGCATAAAAATGCAAAATTTTGTTTCGTTGAAAGGGTTAGATTCGCTAAATGTCAGCGTAGCCGCGGGGATTTTGCTCCACGCTCTAATGCCGTAAATCTAAGATTCGCGCTTCTAAAGCCACGAATCCAAAAAATGCTAGATTCGTGCCATAACGCGCCACGAATCTAAGATTTACACCCTAACACACCACGAATAACGCCACATTTACGCTCTATGGTAGTCATCATCGATTCGCACTATGTCATCTTCGCCCAAATACTCGCCCACCTGCGCCTCGATAATCACCAAATCGATTTTGCCCTCGTTGCTCAATCGATGAACGCTACCCATAGGGATATAGGTGCTTTCGTTGCGATTTAGCACAAATTCGCGCTCATTCACGCGCACCACCGCACTTCCGCGCACGACTATCCAATGCTCGTTGCGATGAAAATGCTTTTGCAAACTAAGCCGTTTTTGGGGTTTGACAATGATTTGCTTAATCTTATAAAACGCGCCTTCTAACAGCACTTGATAGCTTCCCCACGGGCGATAGACAATGCTTGGCATTCGCACCAAATCGCTATTTTGCTCTTTTAAAATCTGCGTGATTTTTTTGACATTTTGGCTCTCCCCCGCCTTGCTTATCAACAAGCAATCATCGGTATCCACCACCACCAAATCACTCACGCCCAAAATCGCTGTGAGCTTTTTAGGTGCGGTGCTGTGCGAAAGCACAAAATTATTTTTAGATTCAAGTGGCAAAATATCGCCATTGTGGGCGTTTCCCGCGCTATCTTTGGGATATTCATCGCATAGCGAATCAAAGCTACCCACATCGTTCCACGCGAAATCAGCCTTGATAAGCGATAGATTTTGCGACTTTTCCATTATCGCATAATCAATGCTAATATCCTCTATCGCCTCGCAATCCTCGCGTTGCAAATGCGTAAAATCATTGCTTTTTAGCGCGGTTTTAAGCGCAGTTTGGGCGAGTTTTAATAGCTTTGGCTTATGCGCCTTAAACTCATCAATCAACGCACTAGCCTTAAAGCAAAACATTCCACTATTCCAAAAATATCCGCCATTTTTTAGATATTTTTGCGCGGTTTGCAAGTCTGGCTTTTCAAAAAACTCCACTTTGCCACGCGTATCGCTAATATAGCCATATCCCGTATTTGGGCTATTAGGCTTTATGCCAAAAAGCACGATTTTATTTTCACGCGCGAGATTCGCTGCCTTTGCGATACTGCGCTCATAATTTGGTAAATCCTTAATGATATGGTCGCTAGGCAATGCCAAAATAATCTCATCGCTTTTTGCTTGAAGCGCGACAAAAAGCAAGGCAGAAGCGGTATTTTTAGAAATCGATTCCAAAATGTAGCTAACTTTTAGATTGCGCTTGGGGGCGATTTTTTCAATCTCATTTTTTGCCAAAAAATAATGCGATTCATTAGTGATGATGATAAAATGCTCACTTAGGGGCGCATTTCGCAAAATTGTTTTTTGAAAAAGCGAAGTGTCATCAAAAAATGGCACAAATTGCTTTGGCATTAGCTCCCGTGAAACAGGAAATAGCCTAGTCCCGCTCCCACCGCACAAAATGGCAATTTGTAGATTCGCATTATCTTTTTTCATCATAGCTCCTTAAAATTTCGCTTAAATCCTTTGAATCTCACTCTCAACGCTATCGATAATCCAATCAGGCGTAGAAGCCCCAGCTGTGATTCCACATAGCTTTTTCCCCGCAAACCACTCGCGCCGCAGCTCATTTTCGTCCTCAATGCAGTAGCTATCCTTGCAAAATTCAAGCGAAATATTTAAAAGTTGCTTTGTGTTGCTACTCTCTTTGCCACCCACCACGATTAAAATATCCACTTCTTGGGCGAGTAATTTCACCGCCTCTTGATTGTCAAAAGTCGCATTGCAGATTGTGTTAAACACGCGCACTTCAGGGCAAATCTTTATAAGATGATTCGCCACTTCCAAAAACGCGCTGATTTTTCGCGTAGTCTGCGAGATGAGTGCGACTTTTGCGCCGACTTTTTTTAGCTCATCTACGCTTAGCACGATTTGAAAAGGCTTTATGCAATAACTCGCCACGCCCTTTACTTCGGGGTGATTTTCATCGCCAAAAATCACAATTTCATAGCCCTGCTTACTCATCTCCTCGCAAATCTGCTGTGGCTTTTTCACAAAAGGGCAGGTGGCGTCAATGATATGCGCCTTAAAATCTTTTAGCTTTTTTAAGTCGCCCTTTTGAATGCCGTGTGTGCGGATAATGACACTCGAATCGCCCTTGATATTATCCAAATTTGTCTCCACATTCACGCCAAAATCGCGCTGTAATCTGTCGATTTCTTTTTGATTGTGGATTAGCGGACCTAGCGAAATGGCGTTTTTATGTTGCTCAGCAAGGCGAATCGCCCTTTTTACCCCAAAGCAAAAGCCGTATTTTTCCGCGCGTTTTGTTTGCATTGTTGTCCTTATTTTGTGCTTTTAGATTCGCGCAAATCGCGTGAATCGTGGGCTTTAGATTCATAAGATTCACTAGATTCGCTGTTTTTTACCGCCACGAATCGCCCTAAAATCTCTAAAAAATTAGGAAAGCTCACATCAATGCAACCCGAATCCACCACTTCCACTTCGCATAATGCGCCCAAAATCGCAAAGCTCATTGCGATTCGGTGGTCGCCATAGCTATCAATGACTATCTTTTTGCTTGGTGGCGCAAATCCGCCTTTAACGCTAAATCCGTCCTCAAATTCCTCGCATTCCACGCCAAATTTTGATAGATTAGCAATCGTGGCTTTGATTCTATCGCTCTCTTTGGCGCGAAGTTCGGTGGCGTTTTTTACGGCACTTTTGCCCTTTGCAAAGGCAAAGGCAATGGCAAGTGCGGGGATTTCATCAATTAGCCACGCGATATTTTCGCTTAACTCAAATGCGCATAATGCGCTATCTTTGCTAATGCAAATATCGCCAATATCCTCATATTGCGATTTTTGGGGCGTTATCTCAACATTTGCGCCCATTTTTTTTAACACCATAAATGCTTCGATTCGCGTTTTATTTAACAACACATTTTTTAAAATCACGCGCGAATTAGGCAAAATCAACGCCAAAATCGCAAAATAAAACGCACTTGATGGGTCGGTGGGAATCTCTATATCAAGTGGCTTTAGTGGCGCAGTAAGGGGGCGAATCGCAATGCTATTGCCACTGCTTGTCAGTCCTGCGCCCATTCCATTTAGCATTCGCTCACTATGGTCGCGACTTAAGGAAATCTCGCTAAAGTGGCTTATTGCGCCTTTAGATTCATTCGCATTTAGCCCAGCCAAAATCATTGCACTTTTTACTTGCGCCGAAGAAATTTCGCTGTGATAAGAAAAATGCGCCAAATTCTGCCCCATTATCGTAATGGGTGCAAGGCGATTGTTTTTCCGTGCAACAATCTTTGCGCCGATATTATTTAGTGGCGCAATCACGCGACTCATCGGGCGCACACGCAAATATTCATCGCCACTTAGCACGAAATATCGCCCATTTTGCGATGCTAGTAGCCCCAAATATAGGCGAATCGCCGTCCCCGCATTTCCGCAATCCAAAATATCGCTTGGCTCTAAAATGCCATCTTTGTGGCGTGAAAGCGTAATTTGCGCGTTGCGCGGGATTTCGCTTATATTTCGCACCGCATTGCCGTTTGCGACAACTTGCATTCCTAACTGCATTGCGATTTTAAGCGTATTTAGCGTGTCCTCGCCAAAAAGAAAATTGCTAATTTTGCTTTGTCTATCGCTTAAAAACGCAAAAATCACGGCGCGGTGCGAGAGCGACTTATCACTTGCGATATTATCAATCTCTGCTTCAAAATGCGTGAGCTTGGGGCTTAAATGCGTAATTCTAATGAGATTCGCGCTTGGATTCGCACTTGGATTCACATTTGGATTCGCCTCGCTCACGCTGTTTGCCACGCCTTTCATCGAAACACCATTCATCGTATTTCGGCTCCAAATCTCTCACGCAACAAATCTATGATTTTCTCATCGCCCAAATCCTCCGCTTTTAGCGTGGATTCAAAGGATTGGAATGTGATTTTAAAACTTATGCTAACTTTGTCTCCAAAATCCGCCGATTCATATCTATCAAGCGCGGTGATTCGCACCAAATGGGGGAATTTCGCGCCCAAAATGGCGTCTTTTATCTCGCTAAATGCGATATTTTTGTCAATTAGCACACTAAATTCGCGCGTGGAGTCTTGATATTTGGAAAATTCTTTGAATTTCAAAGGCGGATTTGCCTTAAATAGCGCGTCTAATGCGATTTCGCAGATAAATGCGCCTTTGATTTCAAGCGTATTTGCGATAAATGGATTTAGTTTGCCGATGAATCCCACGCAAACGCCGTTTTTGATGATTTTAGCAATGCTTCCAAATAAATCGCCTTTGTTTTGAATCGTCTCCCTCTCCGTATTTTCT
>JBNMJF010000057.1:0-8607 GCA_050873665.1 Helicobacteraceae bacterium | reverse complement strand
TTGTTACATTTTGTGATACTTTATGTAACTACGGGCAGGTGCTTCAAGCTTATGCGTTGCAACGATATTTGAGAGATTATTACAAGGATTATGAGGTTAAAGTTTTTTATGTGTGTTTATATAGAGCGAATCCACCGATAAAATCTGTAAAAAAACATTTTTGGACTATTGCTTTTGAACGATTAAACACTTTGCGAAGGTATTTTAACGCATATATTTTGTGCCTTGATAAATATGATAAAAAGATTCGGGCAATAAAAATGGAAATAATAAAAGAGGCGATGCGTGAGGTTTTAAGAGAATCGGGAATGTTTAATAATTATGCGTATGAATCACGAATCGCTATGCTTGATAAAAAGAGAGAATTTGAGCGATTCAAAAAAGAGCATATTGCGATTCATTGTGATTTTTTACAAGATTTTAGCGGTTTTGACAAAGAATATGAGGCGGATTGCTATATCGTAGGAAGCGACCAAGTATGGAATACAAATATAACAAATATGATGGATTTTTACACGCTAGAATTTTTACCGCCCAATCACAAAAGCAAAAATATTTCTTATGCGGCGAGTTTGGGCAAGGCAGAGTTTGGAAGTGAAAGCGAAAAGGCATATTTTAAAAAGGCATTAGCAAAATTTGATGCGATTTCTGTGCGTGAATCTTGCAATATAAAGACTTTGGGCGAGATAGGATTCAAGGCAGAATGTGTGCCTGACCCTACGCAACTTTTAACCAAAAGCGATTATGAAAAGCTGATAGATTCAAGCATAAAAAATGGCGAGATAGATTCGGCAAAAAGCGATGGCAAAATGCGCAAGGAAAGCGTGTTTGTTTATATGCTTGATGCCGAAACAATCGTTGATAAAGATAAGGCTCTTACATTTTTAGAATCAAACAATAATGTTATTTATACGAGCGCAGGTTTTGCTTGTGCGTGGAATTATAACAGCGACTTTGCGCCTACTCCGCAGGAATGGCTTGTATGTATGAGGGATTGTAAGATGATAATCACAAATTCTTTTCACGGCTGTGCCTTTGCGATAACGATGAATACGCCATTTGTGGCTTTGAAACTAGGTGGTGGAATTGATGCTAGGAATACGAGATTTTATCAACTCTTTGAACTTTTTGGCTTACAAAATCGCCTTGTGGATAATTTGGCGGATTTACAAACGCAAATGAATGAACCAATAGATTGGGATAAAGTGAATTTAAAACTAAAATCGTGGCGCAATATCGGCGTGGAATTTTTGGATAGGGAGTTGAAAGGATTGTAATAACCTTTAAATCGTGGTAAGCAAAATTTTATCGTCATTCTGAGCGCGAAAGCGCGAAGAATCCAAATCACGCGAATCAATTATAATAGCATTTCTACTACAATTTAATGCTATAATCCCATTTTTATTTTTCACTTTACGGAGTTTATATGCCAAAAAAGATGATGATTGCGCCAAGTATCCTTTCAGCGGACTTTGGGCGACTAAATGAGGAAATCGACTTGCTAAATCAAAGCGATTGCGAGTTTTTGCATATCGACATAATGGACGGGCATTTCGTGCCAAATCTCACCTTTGGCTTTAGCGTTGCCAAATCTATCGCGCAAAAAAGCACCAAGCCCCTTGATATTCACCTAATGGTGGAAAATGCGGAGTTTTTTATCAACTATTTTGCCCCGCTTAAGCCAGAATTTATCAGTTTTCACATTGAGCGCGAATCACACATTAACCGCACCATAAATCTTATCAAAAGTTATGGCATAAAGGCTGGAATCGTCCTAAACCCGCACACTTCGCAAGAATGCTTAGAATACATTTTACGTTATGTGGATTTGGTGCTACTAATGAGCGTGAATCCGGGCTTCCCAGCGCAGAACTTCATCACAAGCACACTAGAGAAGGCAATCAAAGTGCGCGGAATGATAGATGCGCAAAATCCGCGCTGTATCCTAGAGATGGACGGCGGGATTTGCGATAAAAATATCGACTTAGTCAAGGATTCGGGCGTGGATTTGGTGGTGAGCGGGAGCTATATTTTTGGTAGCAAAAATTACCAGAGCGCCATAGATTCACTGCGCTAGGGGCGAATTTGACACAGATTTTAAGGCAAACTGCCACTAAAAAATTGCAAGGATTCGCGCAGGATTCGGCTTTAGATTCACGCGAATCGGCAAAAGATTCACGCGAATCTAAAGCAACTCAAACGGCGCGAGATTCGGCTAAAAATTCACGCGAATCTAAAAATTCCAAAGATTCGGCGCAAGATTCGCAGGATTCGCCTAACGCATTACAAAAATACGATGATTTAACCGCACTATTTATGGAGCGCGATTGCCTTGAAATCGCGGAGTTTGCGGATTTAATGGGCGATTTTGAGGTAGAGTTTGAAATCGCCAAATCGCTTGGAATCCCGCTCTATACGCAAAATAACGCGATTTTTTGCGACATTAGCAAGGATATATTTGATAGCACTTTTTGCACTGTGGATATTGAGACGACAGGATTTTCCCCGCTTAGCGATGAAATCATCGAAATAGGCGCGATAAAATACCGCAATGGCGAGATTTTGGAGCGATTTGAGAGCTATATTTTTGCGCCCATCGTCCCGCCCAAAATCACCGAAATCACAAACATTACAAGCGAGATGATAGCAAATGCGCCTAGTTTAAGCGCGGTTTTGCGGGATTTTAAGGTATTTTTGGAGGAAGCTATTTTTATGGCGCACAACATAAGATTTGACTTTAATTTTATCAACGAAAAACTCGTGCTTTGCAACATTCCGCCAATGAAAAATGCGCGAATCTGCACCCTTGAACTCGCACGAAAAACCATTTGCGCGGAAAAATACGGGCTTGGCTATCTTAATGAATTTTTAGACATAAATAGCGCAGTGCGCCACCGCGCGTTAGCGGATTGCGAAATCGCCATAAAAGTTTTTGAGACAAGTTTGCTAAACCTACCGCCACAAGTGCGCTCCGTGCGGGATTTGATACGCTTTAGCAAGGGCAAAGTGGCAAAATAATTTAGCTCCCACAAACAAAAATCATTCGCTTAATTTCGCCTTATATTTCACGCCCAAATCCTCTAACTTTTGAATCTTCCCATAAATCGAGCCTTTGCCGTCCTTTAGCTGATTTAGCGACTTTAGATACGCGCCGTTTGCGCGTTCAATCCCCTTGCCGACTTCCTCCAAACTCTCATAAAATCCGTAAAATTTATCATACAGCGCACTTGCGGTGCTTAGGATTTCGGCGACATTGCTATTTTGTCGCTCATTGCGCCAGATATTGCCTATCGTGCGGAGCGTAGCAAGTAAAGTCGTGGGGCTAACCAAAATGATATTTTTGTTGTAAGCAAAGCTAAAAAGCTCACTATCATAGCGCACCGCGTCCAAAAACGCGCCCTCAATGGGGATAAACATTAGCACAAAATCAAGGTTTGAGCCCTCTAGCAGATTTTCGTAGCTTTTTTTGCTAAGCTCTTTTATATGCGTTTTTAGCGAGAAAATATGCGCCGTGAGTTCGCTAAGCGATTCGCCACTATCTGCGCTATTTTGGCTTTTTGTGATGAAAGATTCATAGCTTTTTAGCGAAACCTTTGAATCGATTATGATTTTTTTATTATTGGGTAGATTCACGATGACATCGGGGCGCAAAAAGTCGCCGTCCTCGTTTTTGTGCGTTTGTTGCAAACTATAATCCCGCCCATTTACAAGCCCTGAATCCTGCAATAATTTCTCCAAAATCATCTCGCCCCAATTCCCTAGCGTCTTGTTGTTGCCCTTTAGTGCTTTGCTTAGATTTTCGGCGTCTGTGGAAATTCTAATATTTAAATCCTTCAAATGCCGAATCTCAGCCATTAAATCACTGCGTTCTTTTAGCTCGGTGCTGTGAATGTCGCTAATCTGCCTTTTAAACGCGTCAATTTGCAACTGCAAGGGCTTTAGTATCGAATCCAAATCATCTTTTTGATTTTGCTTTTGGATTTTTAGATTCGCCTCTAAAATATCGTGGGATAGGACTTTAAACTCATTTTTGCTTTGCTCTTTTAAGGCGCAAAATTCCTCTAATTTTTCAGCATTGATTTTACGCTCATATCCTAGCGCAGTGCGCAACGAAGCGCGTTCATCGCTTAAAGCGCGATTTTGGCTATTTAGCGAATCCACCTCATTTTCTAGCGATTTTATGCGCGATTCGCCTATTTTGTTTAGCGAATCCAAATATTTCACGCGCTCTAAGATATTTTTTGCCCTTTTGTTGCTAAAAATCGCCACGCAAAGCCCAAATGCACCAAAAATCGCACACAAAATCGCCACAAAAATCATTCCCACGCCCTTAAATTAGCATACTATCATCTTTTTTGCCACCGAAATTCGTTACAAAGCCTTGCGTTAGGCGCATTCCATACAGCACCACAACCCAGCTACAATAAATCCACAAGATAAAAAACATTAAAATCGAAAACGAGCCATAAATCGTGCTGTAGGCTTTATTGAAAAATACATAATACACAAACGCCCATTTTAGCACACTCCACACAATCATAGTGATGAGCGATGACGCAAGTAGCGAGAGAAACGGCAATGGCTTATTTGAGAGAATCTTAAATAGCACGAAAAACAGCACCCAAATGGATAAAAACGGCAGTAAATCGCCGAAATTCACAAACGAAAGCGTTGTGTTGTTGATGATGCTTTGCACTTCGCTACTGAAATACACGCTAACGCCAATGCCGATTGGAGAGAGCGTCATAAGCGCCCAATACACCACGAGTGCGTCAAAAAATCCGCGCTTTTTGGATTCAAAGACTTTGACGCTTATGTCCTCTAAGTTGCGGAAAAATAAGATTGATGCAAATATTGCATAGATTAGCGCACTCATTCCTAGCGATTGCGAATTTTGCATAAATTCATCTAAATAGCGCGAGATTTCCTCCGTGTTTGCGGGGGAAATGTTTGATAGGATTATGCCCTTGACTTCCTCCATTTGGCTTTGAAAGTTTGGAATCGATGAAAGCGTGGGTAAAATCACAATGATGACAGGCACAATGGCGGATAGCGTGTAAAAGCTAAGCGATGCAGCGTAAGTCTCTACATTGCTAAAAAACGATAAAAAGTCTAAGATTCGCTGTTTTATGCGCCTTATGACTTTGCAAAATGCGTTTTTTATCTCCACAAATCGCCGAAAAATCTTTTTAAAAATGCCCTCTTTTCCTTTCAATACAACGCCCCTTTTTATGAAATTTTAAAAGCGCATTATAGCGTGAATCTACTTTAAGATTCGTGGCTTAAATTAAATCGCAATTTTTTGCCAAAGCATTTTTTTTAAAATCCTTTAGTAGAATTTTGCTACAATCGCTAAATTTTTGGGGCGAATCTAAAAAGCAAATCTAAAAGCAAAATTTTAAAATCTTAAAAAAGGCAAACAATGGCAAGGGTTACAAAAGAGCTTATAATCACGCGCTCAAGGGAATATCTAAAGATGGTGCGATTCGCAAAGCCTGTGAGTTTATCGGCGTTGCTAAAGGCTATCGGCGTCTCAAAGGGCGTTTTTTACTATTATTTCAAGGACAAAGAGGAGCTACTTTATGAAATTATTATCCCAGACATTAAGCAAAAAGAGTTAGAAATCAGCAAAAAAGTCTCCAAATTTCCCACGCTAAAAGAGCGACTGCATTTTATGTTTGAAGTTTTTACTAACGAAAAATTAGTCGATGAGCTAAATGAAATAGAAAATTTCTACCTTTATTTATTGCATCACACAAGCGAATCCAAGTTTTTCGCAGCCATTTATGACAAAATTCAAAAATCGCGCAAAAGCCTTATCTTACAGCAGATTCGCTACTTTAATATCAAAATCACAAAGGACATAAATATTTTACTAGATTACATACACGATACGATAATTTACTATTACATTTTTAATAAAAAAATAAAGGGCAAACCGCCAAGACGCGAGATTTCTGCCTTTGTAGATATGCTTTGTCGAATGATAGAGGGCGAAAAAGTGCGAAAAAAGAGCGAATCTAATCGAATCTAAACGCAAAAATGCTATAATAAGCGCATATCTTAAATTTGGAGGCGCAAAATGCGAAAAAACGAAAAGCTATTTTTTAACCGCGAATTATCGTGGTTGCGATTTAACACCCGAGTGCTAAACGAAGCGACAAACAAAAAAATCCCACTTTTTGAGCGACTAAAATTCATCGCCATTTATGGCACGAATTTAGATGAATTTTATATGGTGCGCGTGGCTGGGCTAAAGCGACTTTATTTGGCGGGGATTACGGATTGCGGTGCGGATAAACTCACACCACGCGAACAGCTCATTGCCATTCGTGGCTATATCCATAAGGAAAAGGAAAAATTAGAGGCGTTGTTTGAGGAGATTCGCAAAGAAGCGGAGGCGGAACAGCTCTTTATCAAGCCATTTTCCGCGCTAAATGCAAATCAAAAAAAGCACCTAAAAGATTTCTTTTTTAACAATCTCTATCCCATTATCGTGCCTATTATCGTGGATTCAACCCACCCATTCCCGCATTTCAACAATCTATCCTTTGGAATGGCAATCAAACTAAAAGACACGACAAACAAAAACAAAATCAAATTTGGAATGGTGCGAATCTCACGAATGTTGCCACGATTCATCGAGGTTACAGAAGGAATCTAT
Source organism: Helicobacteraceae bacterium (assembly GCA_050873665.1). Classification (GTDB taxonomy): domain Bacteria; phylum Campylobacterota; class Campylobacteria; order Campylobacterales; family Helicobacteraceae; genus NHYM01. The sequence goes on along the minus strand of JBNMJF010000057.1, from coordinate 1,943 downwards.
GTGCCGATTGAAATGGTTGTGGGCGAATTTATCGGAGAGATTTTTGAAGGTTGCGAGGTTTTGAGCTACACTTCTTTTAGAATCACGCGCAACGCGGATATGGAAATCGAGGAAGAAGAAGCCGATGACTTTTTAGAGATTATGACAGAGGGGCTAAAATCGCGCCGTAAAGGCGAAATCGTCCGCCTTGAAATCGGCGAGACAAAAGATGATAGTCTGCTTGAGTTTATAATGGGGCACATAAAAATTGATAAAGATGATGTGTATAGCTACAAGATTCCGCTAAATTTAAGTGCGCTCTGGCAAATCATAGGGGCGAATCAATTCGCGCATTTAAGATTGCCGAATTTCAACGCAAAGACTTTACCACCGCTAAATAACACGATAGATATTTTCAAAAGCATCGATTCAGGTGACATTGCGATGTATCACCCTTATGAGAGTTTCGACCCAGTGGTGAATTTCATACAAAGCGCGGCAAACGACCCAGATGTGTATAGCATTCGTATGACGCTCTATCGCGTGGGGAAAAATTCGCCTATCGTAAAGGCTTTGGCACAAGCTGCTGAGAATAATAAACAAGTTAGCGTCCTTGTCGAGCTAAAGGCGAGATTTGATGAAGAAAATAATCTCTATTGGGCAAAGGCACTAGAAACCGCAGGTGCGCATGTCATCTATGGAATCCCGGGGCTAAAAGTTCACGCCAAAATCGCGCTAGTGGTGAAAAAAATCGGTGGCGAATTTAAAAAATATGTCCATCTCTCAACGGGCAATTACAACCCAGCCACCGCGAAAATCTACACAGACATTAGCTTTTTTACCGCCGATAGTGGCATCACAAATGACGCAATCAAACTTTTCCACACGCTATCTACGGGATATTCGCACCAAGCGAAGTTAGATTCGCTATTTGTCGCACCTACGCAAATCAAGCCCAAGATTTTAGAGCTAATCAAAGATGAAAGCAAAAAAGGCAAAGACGGCTACATAATCCTAAAAGCAAACGCCGTAGTGGATACCGATGTGATAAGTGCGCTGTATGAGGCAAGTAAAGCTGGGGTAAAAATCGATATGATAGTGCGTGGAATCTGCTGTCTAATCCCACGCCTAAGCGGTGTGAGCGATAATATCCGTGTGGTTTCGATTGTCGGCAAGTATTTGGAACACGCGCGAATTTACTATTTCAAACACGCGCAACCGCAGATTTATTTCGCTAGTGCGGACTTAATGCCACGCAACCTAGAAAAACGCGTGGAGATTATGACGCCTATTACGCATAAAAATATCGCCGAAAAATTGTTAGAGATTTTAAAAGCGCAGATTGCGGACAATGTCCAAGCCCACGAGCTAGGCGCAGACGGCGAATACACTAAGCTAACGCCAAAAGATGGCGAAAATGCAATTAACTCGCAAGATGAGTATGAAAAATATATCAATTTGCTTTACAATAACGCCATAAAAGCCCAAGAGGACACAAAGGCGAAAAAGCTAGTTAAGCGAATGATGGGCGAATCATAAAAAGCGCATTTATTTGGCGAATCTAGGGCGAATCTAGCGTATTTGATTTATTGTCGAATCTTTTATTTAGATTTTACAAAAATCCTTTATTGCTTCGACTTTGTCCATTTTTTCCCAGCTAAATTCGGGCAGTTCGCGTCCAAAGTGTCCATACGCGGCAGTTTTGCGATAAATAGGGCGGAGCAAGTCAAGGGATTCGATGATTCCCTTTGGTGTTAGGCGAAATACCTTTTTTACACATTCTGTGAGGATAGAATCTTCGACTTTACCCGTGCCTTGCGTATCGACAAGAATTGACACAGGCTCTACCACGCCGATTGCGTAAGCCAACTGCACCACTGCTTTGTCGCACACTCCACTAGCCACTAGATTTTTAGCGACATACCTAGCCGCATACGCCGCGCTTCTATCGACTTTACTAGGGT
>JBNMJF010000056.1:0-8622 GCA_050873665.1 Helicobacteraceae bacterium | reverse complement strand
CAAGGGATTTATGCAAATAGCTATGACAAAGCATTGATAGAGGCGGCGGAAATGGGCGACTTAAATAAAGTCAAATCGCTTGTCGCCAAAGGCGCAAATGTCAATGCTAGAGATGAATATGGATTCACCGTTTTAATGCGGACTGTGAATATTAGAAGAGATAAAGCAAGAAGATATTTAGAATCTAAAGGTATAAAGGCATACAAAGATATTTACTATGATATGTGGAAATATGATATGACAGATGGCACAAGAGAGTATTGCATTAAGAATTTTCTCGTTCCCTATGCGGATATTTCGCATTTTGGGCATTTAGAAGTCGTAAAATATCTTATATCCAAAGGCGCAGATATACACGCCAAAGTAGATAATAAGATTAACTCTTTACACGAGGGCGAGGTTACTTTAATGTTAGCCGCATCATCTGGGCAATTAGAAATAGTAAAATATCTCATCGCACAAGGCGCAGATGTGAATAATCAAAGCACATTTCAATGGACTGCTTTAAAGTTGGCTGCAGGGGCTGGGCAGTTAGAAGTCGCAAAATATCTCATATCCAAAGGTGCAAAGGTTAATATGGAAGGCGAAAGTGGCACTGCTTTATTGTCTGCCGTAAGTTCGGAGAATGTGGAATTAGTAAAATATCTCATCGCACAAGGCGCAGATGTGAATGCTTATATTGATAGTCTTTCTGGTAAAAGTGCCTTAATGTTTGCTAAGAAGCTAGAAATAATAAAAGCTCTTATCTCCGCAGGAGCTAGAGTAAATGACGCTATGAGTGGCGAAACTCTTTTATTGCGAATAGCAAGATATGGCGAATCTTGTGATAGAATCATAGAAACACTAGAATATCTCATCTCCGTAGGTGCAGATATAAATGCCAAAGGTTATAGGGTTATGAGCACTAAGCCTTTGTCGATTCATAGAGGTATGACTGCTTTAATGTATGCTGCACAAGGAAGTTGCCGTGCAGATACGACAGATAAACAAAAGCGTCCCATAGTCAAAAACACCAAAAATAAATATGAGACTATGGATAGGATAGAGTATTTTGTGTCAAAAGGCTTAGATGTGAATGCTAAAGATGATAAAGGCACGACTGCTTTAATGTGGCATTTGATGAATAGCAGAGGTTGCATAGGGACTATAAAATATCTAGTAGAAAAAGGTGCAGATATAAATGTGCGCAATCACAAAGGCAACACGGCTTTAATCCTTGCCTCAAAAAATGACGCAAGTGAAGAAGTGATAAAATATTTGGTAGAAATGGGCGCGGATATAAATGCCAAAGATAACGATGGCAACACAGCTCTAAGCGTGGCAAAAGATAATAAGATAAAAGCATTTTTAAGAAGCAAGGGAGCGCGGTAGGATTTTTGGGTGAATCGCTTTGAAATGGGCTTGAATCGCGTAAGATTTAGGGCTAGATTCGGGCTTTGATTCGCCTTAAATCGCACTTGATTCGAGCTAGATTCGCGCCAAATCTAATCGCACCAAATTTTTTATAAGGATTTTTCACAATGATAAGCAAAAAGATTTTAAGTGCCGTAGGGCGCACAAACGCCGAGTATGGCTTAATCAAAGAGGGAGACAAAGTGCTTTTGGGATTAAGCGGAGGCAAAGATTCAATGCTACTTGCCACGATATTAAAGCGAATGCAGTCCCACGCGCCATTTGACTTTGAGTTTAAGGCAATTACGATTGACTATGGGCGCGGTGGCGAGTATGAGTATATCATCGATTATTGCGCAAAGCACGAGATTCCCTACGAACTCTACCGCACAAAAATCTTTGAGGCTTTGGAGGAAAAGAAACGCCCAAATAGCTCGTATTGCTCTTTTTGCTCGAGAATGAGGCGTGGTGCGCTGTATAGCAAGGCACTCGAGGGCGGATTTAACAAAATCGCTTTGGCACACCACCTAGATGACGCAGCGGAGAGTTTTGTGATGAATTTCAGCTACAATGGCTCTCTGCGCTCTATGCCACCCATTTATCGCGCTGGGAACGGGCTATTTGTGATTCGACCGCTGATTTTTGTGCGTGAGAGGCAGATTGTTGATTTTATCAAAAGCAATGACATTTATATCGCCCCTGATTGCAACTGCCCGATAAATTGGCTTCCAAGCGACAAAAAGCCCTTTGCGCGGGAGAGTGCAAAGGCTATGCTACGCGAGATTGAGGCGACAAATAAGGACTTTTTTATCTCTCTTAAAAAGGCATTTAGCAATATCCACACGGATAGCTTTTGTGATAAGGAATATTTGGAGTTGTAGGGGGGTTGCGTGGATTCGTGGTAGATTCGCACTAAAATTTGCGTAGATTCGCCTTAAGATTCGCGCTTACAAGCCTTTCGCACCCAAATCTTTGATAATATCTATCAAGCGATTCGCAAAGCCATTTTCATTGTCAAACCAAAGCCCGATTCGCAATATTTTGCCGTTAATGTGAATCAAATCTTTTGGGATAATCGCACTATGCGAATCGCCGATAAAGTCGCTAGATACGCGCATTTCATCATCAAAGGCTATGATTTTTTCATCAAATTTTAAGTCCAAAATTTCGCCCATTTTTGGCTCACAATCCAAAAGCAAATCCACATTACTAAAGCACACTAGCGAAGTAGGCACGCGAATCGAATCACCATAAAATCGCCCCGAAATTCCGCTAAAATCGTGGATAGATTCACCCTTAGATTCGCCACTCAAATCGCTTTTAGATTCGCCTAGCACACGCTCTAAAACCGCGCCAATCGTGCTACTTGTGGGTATAATATTTTGCGTAGCATTGCGCGATAGCCGTTTATCGTGTGCGTGTGGGCTATCTAGCAAATTTTGGTCGCTATTAAAAGGGTGAATCGTGCTAATATTTCCGCCCAAAATCTTGTATTTTTTGGCGATTTCATAAACGATAGGCGCGATAGCATTTGAAGTGCAGGACGCAGCTGAGAAAATCGCCTCGCCATTGTATTTTTGCCAATTTACGCCATAAATAAAAAGTGGCATATTATCCTTTGGCGGTGCGCTTAAAATCACGCGCTTTACGCCATTATGCAGATAAGATTCAAGTGCTTTGGTGCTTAGATTCGCCCCACTACATTCCACTACAATGTCCGCACCGCTAAAATCATTTGTGATTTTTATCTCATTGCCATTTACAAAAAACTTCTTTTTTTTGCATTCGATTTTGCCTTTAAAATCACGCATTAGCGAATCGTGCTTTAATAAATACGCCAAAATCTCAAAATTTTTTATATCATAAATATGAGAGATTTTTATGTCGTTATGATTTAGCGCAAGGCGCAAGAATGCCCTACCAATGCGCCCAAATCCATTTATCGCTACACTTATCATAATACTACTTATTTGTATAAAATGGCTTTATTGTGATAGTTTTATTATGCACGACTTCGCCACTTTCTTGCTTTGTATAGACGCTAATTACGGCTTTTTTGGAATCACGCGCTTTTTTTATGGTGGTGGGATTGTCGTTTTTTAGACTTGCGATTTCGACTCTGCGAATCTTTTCGGCAATTTGCTGTTTTTTGACAATCTCAGCGATTTTGCTAGAGTTTGTGGCGTCTTTGTTAAAGCTCGTATTTGTGTATTCGCTCAAAAGCGGTTTGCGCTCTTTTAGCTTGAAATTTGAAAGATATTTAGGGATATAAACCTCCAAAATATCACGCTTTTGGCGGACATTTTCGTAGTAATTTTCGGCAAGTTGATTTAATCGTGTGCTTTTTTCCCAGCTAAAGCCCTTATTGTAGGACTTTATCATATCTTTCCAGTTGCCATTGCGCACTTTATCCCAATACAAAAGCTCATCAATGGCGACTTTGGAGGCGAACTCATCATCGCGGATTAGCATTTCGCCGATGACATTGCGGTTGAATCCATTGTCCTTTAGCATTTGATAACGGCGAAGGACGCCCGGAATAAGCGCGTGGTAAAGCCCTGCGCTTGGGTCAGCGAAATTCATACGATATTCCCCAGCGCACGATTCGTGCCACGCAATAGCGGCAAGTGTGTAGCCAAGCCCGTATTTTTTGCCGTAATTGTAAGCGTAGGCGATGATTTCCTTTTGGTCGTTAGAAAATTCATATACGCTACCGCATTTATTGGTGGGCGATGCGGAGGCGACTATGCAAAAGGCAAAAAAGAGCAAAAAAATTCGCATTTAAAAACCCTTAAAATCTCATTATTTTTTGGTAGAATTTTACTTGATTTTTTATAAAACTCCACTTTTAAAGGAAAATTACTTTGAATACATCGTCATTACTTATCGAAATATTTACAGAAGAATTGCCGTTCAGCGCGATAAAAAAAGAGTTTGGGAATGTGCTAACAAAATTTGAAGCGATTTTGAAAAAATATCGCTTGTGTGGCGATTCGGCAGATAATATTGAGTTTTTCTACACGCCAAGACGCATTATTTTTTATGCAAGAAATTTTCCAAGCAAACAGAGCGATGAAGTTTTGGAGTTTTTTGGTCCCCCGCTAAATATCGCCTATCAAAATAATGAGCCTACAAACGCTACAAAGAGCTTTTTAGCTAAACTTAACATTACGCTTGATGAAGTGCAAACAAAGCAAAAAAATGGCAAAGATTGCTTATACTTTGCCAAAAAAGAAAGCGGATAAAATACCATAAATTTGCTAGAAAATATCATTGATGAATTTTTAGATAGCCTACATTTTGATAAAAAAATGCGCTGGGGAAGCGTGGAGTGCGCATTTGTGCGTCCAATTCGCAATATTTTTGCGCTATTTGGCGATGAATTTATAAAGTTGCCAAATTTGGCGCAAAAGTATCAATTCGCCCAGAGTGCGCGAATCTATCCGCATAGAAATTGCGAATCTAAAGAAATAAAAAGTGCGAAAGAATATTTTGCGTTTTTAGAAAAAAATGCCGTGATTTATTCGCAATGCGCGAGAAAAGAGCGAATCTTAGAGCAAATCAAAAAATGTGGCTTAGTTGTGGAAATCGATACGGATTTGCTAGATGAAATCGTGGCAATTTGTGAGTATCCAAATGTCCTTGTTGGCGCGTTTGATGAGAAATTTTTGGTGTTGCCAAAGGAAGTCATCGTTACTTCGATGAAAATCAACCAAAAGTATTTCGCCACCTACAAGGACGAATCGCTAAGTGCGTTAAACGCCGCGTTTATCGTGGTTTGCAACGCGGTGAATCCTAGCGAACTAATAGTGCAGGGCAATGTCAAGGTTTTAAGCGCGAGATTGGAAGACGCGCTATTTTTCTACCACAATGACGGCAAAAATTTTAATGCAAAATCCTGCGATGAGCGACTAAAAAATATCGAATTTATCAAAAATGGCGGCAGTTTGTGGGATAAAGTGGAGCGCGAAAATGCCATTGCAAATGCGATTTTGGGGCAAATGGGCGAATGTGCCTCCGTTTCGTCATTGCGAGATTCGGCAACGCCGAATCGTGGCAATCCACCGCTTAAAAAAATTACACAGGCGCAAATTACCCACGCCATAAATATCGCAAAAAACGACTTGCTTAGCGAAATGGTGGGCGAATTTGGCGAGTTGCAGGGCATTATGGGCGGATATTACGCCAAAAATGCTGGGATAGATTTAGAGATTTGCGATGCGCTAAAAGAGCAGTATTTAGCGATTCCTAGCAGTATTTTGGGCGGAATCGTGGGGATTGCAAATAGGCTAGATTCGATATTGTGCCTTTTTGCACTAGGCAAAATTCCAAGCGGTTCAAAAGACCCATTTGCCCTGCGCAGGGGAGCTAGTGGGATTTTAAAAATTATTGAAAAATTTAATATTCCACTTGATTTACGCGCGATTTTTAAGGCAGTGGCGCAAAATTACGCCAAAATCGACATAGCACAGATTGAAGGCTTTTTTTACGAGCGAATGGAGGGCGTTTTGGAAGTCAATCAATCGCTTATAAATGCCGCACTCAAAGCACACAAAGGCGATTTGCTAGATTTAATCAATAAAATAAAAGCACTAAATCTAATCGCGCAAAGCCCAAGCATTAGCGACTTTAAGGTGCTTTTCAAACGCGTGGCAAATATTTTACAGCCTACAAAAGCTACCAAAATCGATGAAAAATTACTCACTGAATCCGCCGAAAAAGCGTTGTATGAGAAAATCATCGCATTCCAAAAGCTAAATTTTGCCTCGCACAGCGAACGAATCATAGCTCTATTAGATTTCAAAGATTCGCTATCAATATTTTTTGATGAGGTGCTAATCAATGTGGAAGGTTCGCGCTTAAAAGAAAACCGAATCCTCCTCATAAAGGCTGTTTATGAGGAGTTTTTTAAAGTGGGAGATATAAAGGAAATTTCATTTTAACCAAAAACATACAGAGTTTTAGCAGGTTGATAAACATTGCTTTTAAAACTTTTTAGTTATGGTGGCTCGAGGCGGAATCGAACCACCGACACGAGGATTTTCAGTCCTCTGCTCTACCGACTGAGCTATCGAGCCAAAAAGATAATGAAACTTCAAAAAACACAATTTCGCTTTATAAAAATCAAAATTGAAAACGCAATTATAAAAAAAATGCTTTAAATTATACTTAAACGCAAAAATTTTTTGCAAAAATTTATGAAAAAATTTTGACAGATTTGCGAATCGCCACGCAATATGCGCAAAAATCGCACATAAAATTTTAAGAATCTTTATTATAATAATTAGCAAAAATAGGCAAAAATATAGCGAAATTTAAGCTTAGTTTAAGAATTTGGGATAATTTTTGGGGCGAATCTTAAAGATTTTTTAGCGAATCTTAAAAAATTTTTTGGCGACTTTTGGGCGAATCTTAGGCGAATCCGCCAAAATTTTTAGTCGAATCTTAGGCGAATCCACAATGCTGATTCGCAGAATTCGCCCACTACAACTGCATTTCATAGACTTTATAGCTAAAATTAAACTCCATTTCGCCCACATTTTCGATTTCTAAGCTTAAAATCATATCCTTTTTTTGCTGATATGAGATTTCATCAAATGCGATTAAAAAGCCCCGCCCCCAGCGATTATACACGCTTAAAATGCCCTCCATTTCATCTGCCTCCACCTCGCGAATCCAAATAAACTCCGCATCGCCACTAAGCCTAAAATGCAAGGATTCACGCAGTGGAATCTCTAACTCGCTAAAAATCTCCACAAAAAAATACTCGCGTCCATCGCGGTAGATACGCGAATCGACATTGTTTAGATAAGTCGCTATGGCGACTACCTCCGTCTTTCCGCGCCTTATGATTTGGGATTTGCGGGTTTGATTGATTTTTTTTTCTAGCAGAACGCTTGGCTTGTAGCTATCATCATAAAGCCCACAGCCACTAAGCCACACGCACAAGCCCACGCAAAAGATTCGCACCAAAATTATTCGCACAACCCACTTCTTTAAAGTAAAATTTTGCTATGATTTTAGCAATTTTTATCTCAAAGGATTCTTATGGCAAAGCACCTTTTAAGCACGAAAGATTTGGATTTGGGCGATATTAGTGAGATTTTAGATGAAGCCATTGCGCTTAAAAATGCACCTAAGATTCCACCTGCACTAGAGGGCAAACTCGTGGCGACAATCTTTTTTGAAAATTCTACGCGGACGCTAAGTAGCTTTGAGATTGCCGTGAGACGGCTTGGTGGGCGGGTTGTGCGCCTTGATATTTCTAAAAGCTCCACTGCTAAGGGCGAATCTATCGCCGATACCGCCGCAAATATCAACGCGATGAATCCAAACGCCATTATTATCCGCCACAGCGAGGCTGGAGCGGGGGATTATCTCGCACGATATGTGAGCTGTCCTATCATAAATGGCGGTGATGGCGCACACGCGCACCCTTCACAGGCTTTGCTTGATGCGATGACGATGAAGCTACACTTTGGCGATTTGCGCGGGAAAAAAATCGCAATCGTGGGCGATATAGTCAGCTCACGCGTGGCTACAAGCGGGATTGATTTATTTCGGCGACTGGGAATGAGCGTGGTTTTAGTCGCGCCACCGCATTTTCAAAGCCTAGTAGCAGAGAAAAAAAATCTCAAAAAATGTGGCTCTTTGGAGGAAGTGATAGACTCTGTAGATGTAATTATGAGTTTGCGAACGCAGACAGAGCGACACAACTACCAAATTTATGGCTCACTCAAGGACTATGCGTCTAAATTTTGCATTACGCGCGAGTTAATCGGGGAGCGCGATATTATCATTCTCCACCCCGGTCCCGTGCATAGGAATATTGATATTGATGATGAAATGCTAAAAGATAAACGAAGCAAGGTGCTTACGCAGGTTTCAAATGGGGTGTTTGTGAGAATGGCGATATTGAAACGCTTTGCGAGTTAAAAAAGCGCGTTTGTCTTTTTTGCTTCGGCTAACGCCTTGCAACCCGCTGGGTGCGATAAATCGGGGAGACTTGCCACTCGCTTCGTTAATTCGTAGAATTTGCGAGTGCAACGAAGCAACTATAGACTCCAAGTCTTATTTCCTTGCTCGTGGCTATGCAACCCCGATTTCTCATCAAAAATACTTCCGCGCCCCACACCTCGTCATACTGAGGCGATAAAGTCGCCGAAGAATCCAAAAAATAAAATCCGCACGAAGTGCGAATCCTTGCTAAAGTTTTTGCTACTTTTTGCT
>JBNMJF010000055.1:0-8795 GCA_050873665.1 Helicobacteraceae bacterium | reverse complement strand
TCCTTGCCGTGCGTGGCAAACACGCGCTCAAAATGTTTGCGCCAAAAGGGCAGTCCCTCCTCGATGGATTGATATGCAATCGCCTCGCTTTGCTCCACTAGCGGGTAGATTATGGCGACTTGTTTATCCTGCGCCACTACGCTTTTTATGTGCGCTAAAAGTTCGCCAAAGCCCTCGCGCGTGATGATTTGCGTCTTAATATTTTTTGGATATGGCAAATCTCTTATAAAACAAAAATCAATAAATTGCGCCTCAATCATCGCCATAGTGCGTGGAATGGGCGTTGCGGAGAATTGAATATTATGCGGTTTTTTGCCGTCAATTTCTAGCATTTTTTCTAATTTTAGCCGCTGATTTGTGCCGAATCGGTGCTGTTCGTCCGTCATAAACAAATCAAACGCGCTCAAATTCCTATACAAAAGCGCGTGAGTGCCGATGAGAAAGTCGCACTCGCTTAGATTTTCGCCCTTATCGTCCTTTATCATTAGTGCTGTGCGGATTTGCGGGGGCAGAAATTTTTGCGCTTCTGTGTAGAGCTGACGCGCCAAAATAGTGGTGGGCGCGAGTAAAATGGACTTTTTAGGATAGGCAAACGCCACGCAAGATAAAATCACAAGCGTTTTGCCACAGCCCACATCGCCCATAACAACGCAACGCGTGGCTTTGTCGCTATTTAGCTTTTCGCGCAAAAAGGCGATTGCACTATTTTGCCCTTGTGTGAGCGAAAATGGCAGATTTTTGATGAAGGATTCAAGCAAGGGCGCGTTATTTAGGCGATTTGTGGCGGGGAATTCTTTCTTTTTTCGCGCCAAAGATTGCATATAATACACAATCTCTACAAATTTGATTGCCTCCAAATACACGCCAAAAAGCCCACCATTGCGCTTAAAATCGCGTAAAAAATGTGGCAAATCTGGCAATGATTCGCCTAAAGATTCGTGCGATTCGCTAGATTCGTGCGTAGATTTGGCGGATTCGCCAAAAGATTCGACAGATTCAAACAATTCACGGGTAGATTCGCCCGAATCTAGCGTAGATTCAGGGTGAAAAATTATGTAAATCGCCTCAACATAGCGCGATTCTAGCCCTAGATTCGCCAAAGATTCGCGCGTTATAAGACAGCGAAAAATCTCATTCAAACTCGCGCTTTTCATCTTTGTGGTGGGAAAATTCATCACAATTTGATTGATTTGCGTGATGATTTTGGGCTGATTGATTTGATAGATGCCATTAAACTGCGCCACCTCGCCCAAAAGGCACATTTCCTTACCTACCGCAAAAAGGCTGTGATGAAAGGGCTTTGGGTGAAAAATATTTATGTCAATGGCGCAATCAAAGTCTAACGCAAAGGCGCGAATCTTTAGGATTTTTGCCATTTTTGTTTTGCCCTCGATTCGCACCCGAATCGCCCCTAGCGAATCCTCCAAATCGCGCAGTAAAAAGGTATTTGTGTAGGATTTTGGCGCAAATAAAATCGCCTCATAGAGATTGTGAATGCCTATTTTTGCAAGTTTTTTTAGTGCCTCTATGTCCTCCACGCTTAAACCGCCTAGCACACGCTATTTATCCACCACCACGCTAAAGCTAAGGTTATTTACCTCGCTATGTGCCTTGATATAGGCGTTTAGCTCATCTAATTTTAGATTTTTAATCTTTTTGACAAACTCATCATCGTAATTTAGTGGCAGATTGCGCGTGAAATTGCGAAATTTTTTATTTAGCCTCGCATTTAGCGTCTCATCGCTTAAGACGCGTGAGCCTAAAATGTAGTCCTTTGCGCCATCTAGCTCTTTTTGCGTAACGCCCTTTTTGATAAAATCAGCGATAATTTTCTTAAAAACGCTAATTGCCGTGTCCTTATTTTCCAAGCTCGTTTGCAGATAACCCGCAGTCTGCGCCGTTACGCTATTGACAGAGGCATAAAAATACGCAGAGTAGGCAAGTCCGCGCTTTACGCGAATCTCCTCCATTACGCGCGAACCAAAGCCCGAACTCCCCATTATAAAGCTCATAAGCGTTAGTTTATGCAAATCTTTTTCGTAAGATTCAAAGTTAAAAGGCGATGCGAAATAAATAAATGCCTGTTTTGTGGGCTTTATGGCAGTAATCGTCTGCGCCTCGCTATTTGGGGCGAATTTCGCGCGTTTGATTTTCGCACCGCGTGGCAAAAACGACAGCAACGAAGCCAAATCTTTTTTAATAGATTCTAACTCAAAATCCCCACCCACCAAAATCACAGCGTTTTCTAAATTAAGCGCACCGCCCACAAAGTCCTCAATATCGCCAAGTTTGATATTCTCAATGTCGCTAATCTCGCCCAAACTTGCATTTTCAAGCGGTGTGCCTTTGAAAATGAGCTTATTTAGGTTCTTTGAAGCGATATAATCAAAATTATTTTCCTTGGATAATAGCTCGGCTTTTAGCGCGACTTGGCTTTGATTAAACGCATCGCGCGTGAAATTTGGGCTTTGAAGTAGCTCACGCAACAACTCTAGGGCAATTCCCCTTTTCTCACTCAAAAAACTTATATCAAAAGTAAGCGATTCTAACCCACTGCTAACGCCTAGCGAAATGGCATTTGATTCAAGTGCGTCTGCAAAGTCAATCTCGCCTTTTTTCTTGCTACCGCGATTTAAAATATCCGCACTAAAAGCACTTAAACCTACTTTGCTTTCATACACTTTCCCGCCACCATAGAAAACAATGCTGATATTTCCCAAAGGCAGGGCGGAAGAAAGCTCATAAATTAGCGGAATCTCCACGCCATTTACAACGATATAATCCAAATTTTCCGTCTTTTTTGCACTCTTTGTAGTTGCTCCCATATTTGCTCCAAAAGTTAAATTTATGATAAAAATTACGCTTATAAAAAATCTCATTTTCGCCGTCCTTATGTTTAGATTCGCATTTTGATTTGCCGTAATTTGCTATGCCGATTCGCCAAAAAACTAGCACATTTTTAAGATATTATACGCCGTGTCGCGAATCGCAGGGATTTCCCCCGCATCGCGAATCACTTTTATCATATCATTCGTATTCATCGAGTTTCGCGCACCTGCACTTGCTACGACATTTTCCTCCATCATCGTGCTACCCAAATCATTCGCGCCAAAGGCAAGTGCGAGTTGCCCCACAGACGCACCTTGCGTAACCCAGCTACTTTGGATATTTTTGAAATTATCCAAATAGATTCGCGCAGCACTCAAATAGCGCAAATAGCGGTTTGAACTCGCCTTTTGCATTTGCGGAAACTGCGCTTTTAGTGGCGTATTATCAGGCTGAAAACTCCACAATATAAAAGCGCGGAATCCGCCCGTCTCATCTTGCAAATCACGGATTAGCTTGAAATGATTCACAATGTCGCTTTCATCATCAACGCTACCAAACATCATCGTAGCGGTGGTTTTCATATCTAGCTTGTGTGCGGCGCGATGAATTGCTATCCACTCGCTCGAATCTAACTTCTTAGGCGCGATAATGTCCCGCACCCTATCGCTTAGCACCTCCGCACCTGCGCCCGGAATCGAGCTAAGCCCAGCTTTTTTAAGCGTCTGCAAAACTTCCTCGACACTTGACTTAGAAACTTTGGCAATATAGTCAATCTCAATGGCACTAAAGCCGTGAATCGTAATCTTTGGGTATTTTTCGTGGATATGGCGCACCAAATTTTCATACCATTCTAGCTTTAGCGTAGGGTGAACACCGCCTTGAAAAAGGATTTGCGTCCCGCCGATAGCGATTAGCTCATCGATTTTGCTATCAACCTCATCAAAGCTTAAAATATATCCGCCCTCCTCGCTAATGCACCGTTTAAACGCGCAAAACTTACAATCCACCCAGCAAATATTTGTGTAATTGATATTTCTATCAATGATAAAAGTCGTAATTTTATCGCTATGCAGGGTATTTTTGATTTGATATGCCTTGCGTCCCAGCTCTTTTAAGGGCGATTCACACATTTGGCGTAAAATCTCTTTTTCATTTATTCTGCTCATAAATTTTGCCTTTATTAAGATTCGCGCTTAAAAGCGCGTTCCCATTGTGAATTCAAACTTTGATACTTCATCTTTATACGCAGCAGGTGGATTTATCGCAAATGGCACGACAAATACGAGCGGACCAATGGGCGAAATCCACTCTATCGCAAGTCCCGCACTCATTACTTGAATCTCATTAAATTTATCGCGTCCCACCATTCCATAGTCAAAAAATCCAGCTAAGCGCATATTTATTGCCTCAATCAGCCCAAAGCTCAGCTCCACGCTATTTGCAAACATAAATCTACCGCCGATTAGTCGCTCTGTTGCATCTTTTGGGCTTACGCGAGAGCTATTATATCCGCGCACCGTGCCAATTCCGCCCAAATAAAAAGTATCCGTGATAGGAATCCCTTGCTTTTGTTCGCGCGTCATTAGCTCTTCGCTCTTTTTATAAGCGAAAATCGCGCCAATCTGCGCCTTATATCGCAAAATCAAATCAAAATTTATAAGATTTTTTAGGTGGTAATAAAGCCCGATTTTGCCATAGAGTTTTGCATATCGCGCATTTCCGCCCAGCCCTACAAAGTCGCTACTAGCTTGAATTATTGCGCCATTTTTAGGGAAATAGTAATCATCGGTGTTGTCAAAGTAAATGCCCGGCGTTAGATAGCTTTTCCAAATGCCTGTGGTGGGGTAGTAGTAGGCGTAGCTTCGCACATTTGAAAAGCCACTCATTGTAGAGACGGAAAATCCATAAGTCAAACTCGCGCTTAGCTCATCGGTGAGATTGCGCCCTACGCTAACATTGAATCCCGTGGTATTTTCTATGTAATCCGTATATTCATTGCTATACCAGCCACTGCTGTAATAACTCTTGTAATAGCTGTGAAATACATTGATACTCGCGCTATATTCGCTATCAAAAATGCGCGGATTGCTAAGCCCGATATTATAGAGTTGATTATATTTACTCCAATTTATTTGAAAACTAACGCCAATGCCCGTGCCAAAGAGATTGCGTTCGCGCAATGAGCCATTTATCATAAATTTATCATAGCTTCCATAGCCAATCCCTGCCATAACTTCGCCTGTGCGCCCTTCGGCGACTTCGACAAGTAGATTCATAGATTTTTCATCAAGGCGAATCTCACTAATATTGACTTTGTCAAAAAAGCCACTTCTACGCAGTGCGTTTTCGCTTTTGCGGATATTTGTAATGCTATAAATATCCCCGGGCGCGATTATTAGCTCTCTGCGGACGATTCTATCAGAACTAACGGTGTTTCCTGTGATAGTAATGTCATTTATATGCACTTCCTTGCCAATGGTGATATTGTATTTCACAATGACGCTTTTATTTTCCGTGTCCTTATCCAAATCAGGGCTAATCACCGCGTAAGCATAGCCCTTATCCATAATATGCGCTTTTAAAATCTCAATGTCATTTCGCATCGTTTGGATATTGAAATATTCATCTTTTTCTAGCTTTAGGAGCGATTCGAGCTCCTCATTATCAAAGATATTTTCCGTATCATCTGCTTTTGAAATCACAATATCGCTAACTTTATAGCGTTCGCCCTCGACTACTTTATAAAGCAAAGTGGCGTTAAAATTTGTAAAATCCGCATTTAAAAGCCCTTGTGAGACATTTGCGTCCAAATATCCGCGCTGCATATAGACATCTTGGACGCGCAAATTATCGTATTCTAACTCTTTTAGCTTCACTTCGCCACTAGGAAACCACGGCAACCACCCAAGCCAACTATGCCTTTCACGATTCGCGCTAAAGCCCTCCAAATCGTCCTTATCCAAAGTCGCGCCTTGATAATAGGACTTTCTAATGATGATTTTCTCGCCTTTATTGACATTAAAAAGCAGATTCATCGAATCTTCGATTCGTGTAGCCGTTACCTCCACCACAGAGCCATAAAGCCCCTTTGTCTCAAGCGCGTTTATGATTTCAGCCTTTGCCATTTTTTCTTTGTAAATGTCGTAAGTATCGCCCCTTTTAATGCCTAGTGCCTTTTTCATATCCTCTGTTTCGCTCTCGTTCCCAAAGCCCTTAATGTCGATATTATTTACGCTGGGCTTTTCCTTAAAGTGAAAAGTGAGGACGCCTTTTTCAAAACTCGCGCTAATATCATCAAAATAATCCTGCGCGTAAAATGCCAAAATCGCGTCATTTACGGCTTTTTGCGTGAGTTTGTCGCCTACTTTGATTTTGGCGATTTCATTGGCGATTAGGGGCGACATTCTAACAAGCCCACTATATTGCAACGAAGTGATTGTCTGCGCATAAGCTTCAAGCGCAAACAACGCGATAAATGCGAGTAGTGAAAAGATTTTTTTCATAAAAATTATGCCTAAAATGTAAAATAAAATGCTAATTATACTTTAAAATTGTGGGTATAATATTAAATTTAGTTTTTGTGTTTGTCTTTTTGTGAGAAATTTGGCGATTCGTGCTTTTTGGATTGCTTCGATTCGGGCTAAAGCCGAATCTCGCAATGACGAGAGAGCAGAGACTCTACTTTTTGCGAAAGCAAAAAGTAGCAAAAACTTTTAAGCGGATTCACGCTTATTTTTTTAGATTCGTGGCTAAAAAGCCACGACAATCGAAGTAATGGCGGTGTGGCTTTTGTAGTTTTTGCTAAATTTTGGGGTTGAGACTAGACTTGGAGTCTGCGAAACCCCGAAATTTAGCAAATCTGCGAAATTGCATACCCCAGAACAAATTGAAAGGAGTTAATTATGAAAATAGGTATTATCGGGCTTGGACTTATGGGCGGTTCGCTTGGCTTAGCTCTCAAAGAAAAACGCATCGCCAGTATGATTATCGGCGATGACAGCAATCCAATCCACCGCCGACAAGCTCTTTCACTCGGGCTTGTCGATGAATGCCTTGATTTGCAGGGCGTTTTGGCGTGTGATGTGGTATTTCTTTGCACGCCCGTAAATGCGATTGTGGAAATCGTGCAGGGCATAAAATCGCTTAAACCCAATCAAACCATTATCGATTTTGGTGGCGTGAAGCGCGAGATTATCGCTGCGATTCCCAAAGATTTGCGCCAAAATTTCATCTCATTGCACCCAATGGTAGGCACGGAAAATTTCGGTCCAAAGGCGGCGTTTAAGGATTTGTATAAAAATCAAATTATGATTTTTGTGGATATTGCGCAAAGTGGGGAATATCAAGTGAATTTGGCGCGTGAAATCTGCATAAATTTGGAGATGAATATCATCAAAATGGACGCCGTTAGCCACGATAGGCACACGGCGTTTATCAGCCATATGCCACATATTTTGAGCTACGCACTCGCAAATACCGTTCTCAAACAAGAAAAAGCGCAGGATATTGTCGCGGTGGCTGGGGGAGGTTTCAAAGGAATGGTGCGCATCGCAAAGAGCAGTGGCGTAATGTGGAGTGAGATTGCCAAACAAAATAAAGCCGAAATTTTAGAGGCGATAGAAATCTATGAGAGAGAGCTAAAAAGTGCCAAAGAGATGATAGAGGGCGATAGATTCGATGATTTATGTGAATGGATGAGCGAAGCAAATAAACTAAGAGATATTTTATAACGCACATTTTGCGGGATTTAGGGTGAATCTTTGGCGAATCACTAGAATTTTTTAAATAGATTTTAAATTAAATTTAAATATTTTTCATAGCCACCGATTTGGTTGCAGAGATTTTCTCTATATTTTTTTATGAAAGGAATTACACAATGAAAAAGATTCTCATCTCAGCAGTAGCCTGCGCTGCAATAGCTCAAGCAGGTATGTTTGTAGGTTTCGATGGCGGTTATGCGATGAATACAAGCGCAGGTGATGGTGGCACAAAATACGGCATCTATGATAGCAATATCAAAGGCAGATTCGATGCTAACGCGTGGAATGTCGCTTTAAACTTTGGTGCTGAAGGATTCGTAAATAATTATTTCGGCGCAAGAGCATTTATCGAAGCGTTGTATTCTGGCGGAATCGACAGCAATCTAAGCCACTTTGATTTAACAGGAAACGCGGATATTATCGTTAATTTCGTTAGCAATGGCGGGATTGGCGCATTCGCTGGTTTCGGTGTAGGTTACTCATATTGGTGGGGGACAGGTTTTGGCGGTGGGAACGCTCCACTATACGCTAGAACAGGTCTAACATTTGGCATTGGCAAAAATAGCCGAATCGACGCTACTTTGAAATTGCCAATCGTTGGCTGGTATGCACACGGCGACAATAAACTTACAAAAACCGTTTATCAGCCATTCTCAGTGCAATTAGGCTATAAATATCGCTTCTAATTGCGCAAATCGCTTAGTCTAGCTTGAATCTAGCCTAAATCATCGGGGCTTTGAGCCCCGAATCTGCTTATCTTTCTCTTTTTAAATCATTTTTTTACTTGCTGTTTAAATTTTGATAATGTCATATTTGTGCGTGTGAATCTAGTATTGAATCTATTTGCGTGTCGAATCAAAGGCAAATCACTATTGCGAGGCGAATCGTAGATTCGCCGAAGCAACCCAAATATTCACCCTCCCCGTCATTGCGAGAAAATACGCAGTATTTTCGTGGCAATCCAAATAAGGTAAATCCGCACCAAGCGTGAATTCACGCCCCCACTCGTCATTGCGAGTGAGTGAAACGAGCGAAGCAATCTAAAAAAACAATCAAAAATCTATCTTTAAGAAAATTTTTAGCGAATCAAAACTACAATTCAAAATTTATTTTGGAAAACAAAGGGCAAAATTTTGGAATTAACGCAAAATAAAATCTTACTCGAATCGGCAAATCCACAAAGCCATAAGATTTGCTTTATTTGCG
>JBNMJF010000054.1:0-8804 GCA_050873665.1 Helicobacteraceae bacterium | reverse complement strand
TGCCTTAATCACGCTCATCTAAGCCCTCCTAATCGTAGCTTGTCGTTTGTTATAAAATAAAAATGCGAATTTTAGCATAAGTTTTGTGATTTGGTGATTTAGATTTACTTGAATCTATAAAGATTCGTATTAGATTCGTGGCGATTCGACTAGATTTGCCTTAGTTTCGCGCCCGAATCAATAAAGATTCGCGCTTGATTCGTGCAAAGTTTCACGCCCGAATCCACAAAATTTATCTTAGATTCACGCCAGATTCGTCCAAACGCTTTGCACATCATCATCGTCTTCGATTTTATCGATTAGCTTTTCGATTTCTTGGATTTGGGATTCATCTAGCTCAAGTGGCGAAGTGGGGATTTGGCGGATAGTAGAGCTTACAATCTCCAAATCAAGCGACTTTATGCCATTGCTAAGATTGCCAAATTCCTTAAAGTCTGCGTAAAGCAAAGCATTTTCACCCTCCACTTCCACGCTCTCTAAGCCAAAATCAATTAACGCAAACTCGATTTCATCAATGTCGCCTTTGATTTTCACCTCGAAAACCGCCTTTTTATTAAACATAAAGTCAAGCGAACCATTGGGGACAATCTGCGCGTTAAATTTATTGCAATAGCTTTTGAGATTGGCAATCGTGCGCGTGGTATTATCACTTGCGCAGTCAATTATCATCATCACGCCAAATTGCGCCTTTGCCTCATAGGCAACCTCGCTTAAATCCGTATCCTTGCCAGAGGCGCGTTTGATTGCCGCCTCGATATTGTCTTTGGGGAGATTTTGCGCTTTGGCGTTTAAAATCGCAGCGCGAAGTTTCGCATTTAGCTCAGGGTCTGCCCCGCTTTTTGCTGCAACGGTGATTGCTTTGGCGAGTTTGGGAAAAAGTTTTGACATTTTATCCCAGCGTTTTTCCTTACTAGCGCGTCTATACTCAAATGCTCGTCCCATTTTTGTCCTTTCAAAAAAAGAGTGTGATTTGACATTATAGCATTTTTGGCGATTTAATATGAATCTTATTTTAAGGACGGAATTATGAAAAGGATTTTGTTAGTTTTTGGTGCGATTTTAGGGTTTGTTAGCTTTTGCTTTGCGGCAAGTGAGACAAAAACTACGATTGGCTACTCTTGGACTAGGTTGGATAAGGCGAGTTATCACGCTGTTGAGATTGGGACTTCGGTGGTTGCCATTACCAAAAAAGGCACGGTGCGCCCTTACACAGGCGCGGAACTCTCAGTGCCGATATTTTTTGATGATAAAGGTAGCAATCAAAGCAATACCATTGAAATGGAAAAAGGCAAAGGCTTTGGCACGGGGCTTCAGTTGCCATTTGTCTTTGGGCTAAATATCAGCGGATTTTACATTCAAGCAATGGCGGGATATAATCTAAGCTGGTTTAGCCAAGCGATGAAAGCAGCCCCATCAGGTGCGCAACTAACTGCAATCAAAAAGTCAAAGACAAATACTATCACTCACGGCTATATCTATGGTGGCGGAATCGGCTATGATTTTAACTCGAATTTCACTATCGGTGTGCGCTATATTCGTGGCTCAATGCAAAGCGAGGAGAAAAACGCCGAAGAGGGAATGTTCCCCAAATATAAGACGAACTACGAAAAGTTTTATGGAATGGTGGGATATAAATTCTAAAAGCGAGATTTAAAGAGATTCGGCGGGATTCGGTAAGATTCGGTGCTTAGATTCGCACGAATCTTATGATATTTTCGCACTATTTGGATTTGCGCGGATTTGGTAAAGTCAAAATTTTAAGCGCGAATCCGTTTCCAATCTAATGTAATTTTGGCTACAATGCTACCTTAAAATCCATTCAAAAGGAAGCCCTTGCCACGAATCTTTGCGCTTTTTGCATTTACGATATTAGCTACCACGAATCTACACGCATATTTAGACCCCGGGACAGGTTCGCTGTTGCTTAGCTCGGTGGTGGCGATTTTTGCATCGCTGATTTATTTTCTAAAAGGATTTTTTTATAAAATCAAAATGGGCGGTGGCAAAAATCTATCATTTTTAAAATCAAAAAAATCCACACATTCCACCCAAAGCATAGCGATTCCACAAAATGCCATTGTCATTTACTCGGAGGATAAGCGGTATTTTTCGCTTTTTAAGCCCGTAGTTGATGCCTTTGAATCTCTAAAATATCCTTACACTTACTATACGGGCGATGAAAACGACCCTATTTTGGATTTTAAAAGTGAGATAGCGCATATCGAGTGCATTGGCAATGATAATAAAGCCTTTGCAAGGCTAAATACGCTTGAAGCGGACATTTGCCTTATGACTACGCCACAGCTTGATGTTTTGCAACTTAAGCGAAGCAAGGCAGTGAAGCATTATTGCCATATTTTGCATTCGCTCCCGCATATCGATATTTATGAAATTTTTGCGTTAGATTATTTTGATAGCGTTTTTGTGAATTCGCCCATACATACGGACTTTCTCCGCGAAGTGGAGGCAATTCGCCACTTAAAGGCAAAACAAGTTGAAATCGTAGGCTGTCCGTATTTGGATTATTTGGCTGAAAAAGTAAGGGCGATAGATTGCCACGATTCTGCGCAAGGCGCAGAATCTCGCAATGACAACAATAAAAATCCCACCATTTTAGTTGCGCCAAGCTGGGGACGCGAAGCACTTTTAAGCAAATATGGTATGAATCTCTTAAAGCCACTTTTGGATACAGGCTATAATGTCATTATCCGTCCGCATCCGCAGAGCTTTGTAAGCGAAAAGGCAATGCTTGAATCGCTCAAATCCAAAACCGCTCATTACACGAATCTAAAATGGGACAATCATATCGATAATATCCATGCAATGGCGGAGTCCGACCTAATGATTGGCGATTTTTCGGGTGTGCTGTTTGATTATGTCGCGCTGTTTAATAAGCCTATTATCACAATGGAATTTCACTTTAACATTATCGGCTATGATTTGGAGGATACGAGCCATAAAACTCCGTGGGTAGAAAATGCACTAAAAGAGATTAGCGTAACTCTAAGTGATTTTAGCAATGTTAAAAGCATTATAGATTCGACTTTGAAAGATAAAATACAAGCACAAAATCGCGCGAAAATGAAAGAATTATTATGGCATTTTCAAGGCAAAGGTGGCAAACGAACAGCAATAGAGTTAATAAAGATTCATAAACGCATTTTAGAAAAAGACTTAGGCGAATCGCTTCCGTTGCATAGGCAAATATTAGCGATTGATAGATTACTAAAAAATGGTGGCGAAAATGATTAGTGAAATCTTATATTTTGTATTTGTTTTTCCGCTAGAGAGTATCTTAGGATTCGGGCTTGAGCGCATATTTGGCATTGTTAAATCTTATGGCTTAAGCATTATTATTTTAAGCCTTGTTGTAAATATATTTTTGCTAAAAATTTTTATTTTAACAGATAAAAAAGCAGAGTTTGAATCAATGCGTAAAAAACAATTAGATTCGCGTATAAAAGCGTGGAAAAGTGTCTATAAAAAAGCGAAACTTTTTGCATTCACACAAACGCTCTATCGCCAAAATCACTATCACCCCATTTTTGCGCTAAGTGCGCTTGGAGGATTGGCGGTGCAGATACCATTTTTCTACGCAATGTATTTTGTGGTGAAAAATGCGACATTAAGTGGCGAATCTTTCCTTTGGATTAGCGATTTAAGTATGCCTGATAGCGTGTTTGGGATTCACTTGCTACCGATTTTAATGACGGCGATTTCGCTAGTAAATGTGTGGATTGTGGCAAAAGAAAAGGGTGCGAGGATTCAAGGAATCGCCATTGCGTTAATATTTTTGGTGCTACTTTATCAAATGCCTAGTGCGTTGGTGCTGTATTGGACGAGCAATATGGCGTTTTCGTTGATTAGGGCGATAGTGGCGAAAATATTGCAAAATCATTCGTTATTGCGAGACGATTCATCGCCGAAGCAATCCAAAAATCACAATAATACAGATTGCCACGAAAATTCGCTACGCTCATTTTCTCGCAATGACGGGGCGGTGGGCGATTCGCAAATCTATCGCAATATCTCTATTTACGCTATTTTTTGCATTGCGTTTTTGATTTGCGTTTTTAATCCTTACGCGCTTTATGCTACTGATATTACGCAGTTTGACTCTACGCAAATGCTTCCCACGCTATGCGCGTTATTTGGCGCATTTCTTATTTGTAGTTTTATTACAATCTATCTTATTGGCTTTATTCCTAAACGATTTGCCAAAATCCCTGCGTTTGTGTTTTCGCTAATGCTTTTTATTGGGCTAATTTATAGCTTTATTTTGGTGGGTGATTATGGTGTGATGGATAGATTTTATTTTGATAAAAATCCATTTGTTTATGATAGCACAGAGCCACTCATTAGACAAAGCAAAGAATTTATCTTTATTATGGCATTAGGTGCGATAGTAATTGCTACTTTATTAAAGCGACTTATTTTTGTGTGGAAAATAGTATTGCTAACTTTATTTGTTGTTAGTAGTGTAGATGCCTATCATATTATTACGCAACGCATAAGCGCAAAAAATGTGGCGAATCAATTTTTTTCTTACTCCAAAAACGATAAAAATATCGTAGTAATTATGCTTGATATGTTTAATGGTTCGCATACGCCTTACATTTTGGAGCAATTTCCATATTTTAGGGCGCAATTAGATGGATTTATGCTTTTTAGCAATGCCATTTCTAGCGCGAATCTCACTATTCCTACTATTGCTACGCTTATGGGTGGAGAATATTATACAGCATATAATATGAATAAGCGAAAAGTTAATTTAGCAAATAGTATTGATAAAGCATTTATAGATACTAGCAATGCTTTTGCAAATAGTGGCTTTAGCGTGAATCTTATGACACCTGTGGGAAGCGATACAAAACAAGTCCAATCGCAAGTGCATAATAGCGTTTCGATAATAGATTATAATACCAATCAATTTGTAGATTTCTACGCAAAAAGTGAAGGATTTTTTGATGATATTATTAAAATGAGAGATTTTGCTACGCAATTTGACATAGCACAGCTTTTAATTTATGGCGTTTTTAAATTTGCGCCTGAATTTTCATTGCGTTCAATGATATATGACAACGGACATTGGCTACTAGATAGCAAAGATAGGGGCAAAAGTCGCGCTGCCACTTCGATAAACTACACTTCAAACTTTTACGCTTTCACGCGCACGATAGATACAAAATCCGCCAAACCTACATTTAAATTCTTTTATTCTTTGATGACGCATAGCCCTTTTGGCATATATTTTAGCAACAATAAATGCGATTTTTTTAGCGATAAAAGCGCGTGGGAGGATTATCCACATAAGGCGACATTGCGATATAGTGGCGATTTACAGGAACAATCTTATTACAAGCATTTTGATGGCGAATCGTGTGCGATAAAATATTTGACAGACTTCATTCAAGCACTTAAAAATGCGGGAATCTACGATAATACGCAGATTTTTGTCATAAGCGACCACGGCGGAAATGATAATATCAATATCCCTATTGTAGATTCACGCGCTGATGTGCTATTTTTGTTTAAAGATTTTGGCGCAAAAGGTGCGTTGCGTGTAGATAATCGCCTTATGGCAAACTATGACATTGCTAGTATTTTTTGTGCGAATCTTAAAAATGGCTGTCCAAATGTGGGGCAAAATATCTTACAAAATTATCCTACGAATCGCGAGATAATCCACACAGCCGTATATCATTGGATTTTATACAAACACCGCCCCAATGAGTGGATTATCTCAAAAGCATACAAAGTGCGTGGCAATGATATTTACAACGCCAAAAATTGGGTAGATATTAGCGATAAAGTCGCAAATATAAGGAGTGAGATTTGATTCGGGCTATCATTTTATGCGCTGGGCTTGGCACAAGATTAACGCCCATTACGCTAACTAAACCAAAGCCGTTATTAGAGATTCGCGGCAAAAGCATATTAGAAAATATGATTATGCACTTGCATAGCGCAAATATTACGGATATTATCGTGGTGTGCGGATATAAGAGCGAACTTTTTGAGCCATTGCAAAAAAAGCTGAATTTCCAAAAAGTCATTTTTCCTGACTTTGCCACCACAAATAGCGTGGCAAGTTTGCGATTCGTGCGTGATAAAATCATCAAAGGCACGATTATTCTAAATGGCGATTTGTTTATCAATAGCGATTTTACCGAGTATTTACATTTTGGATTATCGCAGTTTTTAGGACAGCAAATATCGCAAGGCAATTTTTGGGGCTATATCACCGATGAAAATAGCAAACTTTTAGATATTGATAAAAACGCAAATAGCGGATTTGGCGATGGAATCGCGTTTTTTGACAACGAATCGGATTTAAAAATCATAAAAGATTCGCTAGATATTTGCGATGACAGCGCGTATTGGGAAGAATGCGTTTGTGGGATTTTGGATAAAATCGACTTTTATGCTTTTAAAACGCATAAGCCATTTTATACTGAAATAGATTCGTTGCAAGATGCGCTCTCTGCAAATCTCTTAAGCCCCAAAGAAATCGCAATGCAATGCGCCACAGACGGCAATGCCGAGCGACTAAAGGGCATTACAAATATCAACTATAAAATCAACTTTAATGGCAATGAAAAAGTCTTGCGAATCCCGGGCGCAAATACAGATAAATGTATCGATAGAAGCGCGGAAAAGCACATTTTAGAGCTTATCGCACCGCTAAATATCACGCCACACAATGATTTTTATGGTAGCGATATAAAGATGAGCGATTTTTTGAGCGACTTTAGAAATGCGGAATTTAGCGATATAAATGATAGCTTTTTACGCGCAGTGGTGGCAAAAATGAAGCTTTTGCATAATATTAAAAGTGGCGCAAATATCCCAAAAGTCACAATGATTGGCGAAAT
Organism: Helicobacteraceae bacterium; assembly: GCA_050873665.1. Classification (GTDB taxonomy): domain Bacteria; phylum Campylobacterota; class Campylobacteria; order Campylobacterales; family Helicobacteraceae; genus NHYM01. The sequence goes on along the minus strand of JBNMJF010000054.1, from coordinate 1,929 downwards.
CCAAAAATACGAAAATCTATGCAAAGTTGAGCTAACCACAAAGTGGGAGCATAAATTTGTGATGGATATTGCGCGGGAGATGGATAGTGGCGAATTTGTGCTTTGCCACCGCGATTTGCAGTTGCCAAATATTATGATAAATGATTCTAAAGAGATAAAATTTGTTGATTTTGAATATGCTGGATTTAGCTCGATTCTTTGGGAGCTAGGCAATTTTAGTGCGGAATTGCGCTTAAATGAATCCCAAGTGCAAACCCTAGCGCAAATCTATGGCAATATCACGCCACGCGATATTTACAAAGGGCAAATGCTTTCAAATTACATTTGGGCGTTGTGGAGCTGGATTTATAATCGAATTGATTTAGGGAGAGATTATTTGGCGCGATTCGATAAGAATTTAAAGGATTTGGCGTGAGCGATTCGCGCATTTTAGGGCATTTTCTCGCGCTTTTAAGCGTAGGCATTTGGTCTAGCCTATATGTTAGCGTAAAAATCTTATTAGACGCGCTAAGCCCATTTGAGTTGCTGTTTTTACAATCCATTTTAGGCTATTGCTTTTTGTGGATTGCAAAGCCAAAAATGCTAAAGATTCAGCCAAAAAATGAAATCTATTTCGCACTCTGCGGACTTTTTGGCATTACGATTTATAATCTTTTTTTAAATTTAGCAATGGAGCGCACACTCGCATCAAATGTCAGCGTGATTATCGCTACCGCGCCGTTATTTGCGGGAATCTTTAGCTTTTGTTTTAAACTCGAAAAGCCTTATGTAAATTTCTTTGTGGGCTTTGTGATTGCCATTATTGGCGTGTATTTGCTTAATTTTGGCGAACCGCTAAAAATCAATTTGCTAGGCGATATACTAGCTTTTATCTCTGCTGCTGGGTGGGGCGCGTATGCGGTGCTTGTGGCAAAAGTGATGAATCTAAAATATGATATTTTGCTAACTACGCGCAGGATTTTGTTTTGGGGGATTATTTTTATGATTCCTAACTTTTTGTGGGCGGATTTTGCGCCGAATCTAAACGCACTAAAAGAGCCAAAAATCGCGCTAAATTTATTTTTTGTGGCGTTATTTGCGAGTATGCTTTGCTTTGTAGCGTGGAATCGCGCCACGAATCTAATTGGCGTGGTAAAAACAAATATCTATGTCTATCTAACGCCCGTTTTTACAATCATCGCTTCTATGCTAGTGCTAAATGAACGATTAAATTTTGTGGCGTTTGTGGGCGTTTGCCTAGTCATATTTGGCGTTATTATTTCTGAGCGCAAAGGCAACATTTAAGAGTTTTTTTAACGCCCATATACTACAATCCACAAAATTTTATTTCGCAATTTTTTCACAAATTTTTCACAAAGGCAACGCAATGGATTTGATTTTCACGCAGATTCCTTATATGGCGATTGGGATTGTCGCTGGGATTACTTCTGGGCTTTTTGGCATTGGTGGCGGTATGATTATCGTGCCTTTTGGGCTTATGCTAGGCATTTCATCGCATCACGCAGTGGCGATGAGCGTGGTGCAGATGATTTTTAGCTCGATTTTTGGCTCATATCTCAACTACAAAAAGCATAATCTCAATGTCAAAGACGGGCTATTTGTGGGATTTGGCGGACTAATTGGGGCTAGTTTTAGCGGAATCATCGTAAATCTTTTTTCAGACACGCTTCTAACTGCCATATTTTTGGGCGTTAGTGTGCTATTTTTTGTCAAATATTTCTTTGGCGCGAAAAAAAGCGTCATAGTCGCAAGGCAACGCACGAATCTCCAAAAGCGCGTTATTTTGGTAGGCTCTGGCGCGATTGTGGGCGTCTTTGCCATATCGCTTGGAATCGGTGGCGGTGTGCAACTCGCAGCGATTTTGGGCTTTATGTTAGGCTATGATAGCAAACAAGTGGCGCGAATCGCCCTATTTTACATATTTTTTGC
>JBNMJF010000053.1:0-8821 GCA_050873665.1 Helicobacteraceae bacterium | reverse complement strand
TTGTTACAAATGCCTTGTTCCACTTAAAGGTTAGCAAACACCACCTCGCACATTCAAAAAATAAATCCGCATTATATCAAAAATAATTTACATTAAGTTTAATATGCACGGCAATTTTCTAGCAATTTTCGAGCCATTTTGCTTATAGCGCGAAATTTTCAATCTTATCAAAATTTAGATAGCTGTAAATTTGCTCTTTGTGTGAAATCTTGCGTTTGATAATGTCTAAATACTCATCTTTGCTAGGAATCTTGCCTAAAATCGCACACACCGCCGCAAGCTCCGCGCTTCCTAAATATACTTTCGCGCCTTTGCCCATACGATTATCAAAATTTCTCGTGCTGGTGGAGAAAACTACGGCATTATCTTTTACACGGGCTTGATTCCCCATACAAAGCGAACAGCCCGGGGCTTCGATTCGCGCACCACTTGCGCCAAATACGGATAAATAGCCCTCAAGTGTGAGTTGCTTTTCGTCCATTTTTGTGGGCGGAGCAATCCAAATTCGGCTATTTAACTGCCCCTCATTTTTCACAATCTCGCCAAACGCGCGGAAAAGCCCGATATTTGTCATACAGCTTCCCACAAATACTTCATCGATTTTATGCGCACGATTGCTATTTCCCAAAACTTCGCTTAGTGTCGCCACATCATCAGGGTCGTTTGGACAAGCGACAATCGGCTCTGTGATTTCGCCTAAATCAATTTCTATAATCGCCTCATACTCGGCATCTTTGTCCGCCTCTAAAAGTGTAGGATTTTTAATCCACACCCTCATCGCATCTGCGCGATTTTGCAAAGTGGCTTTTGATTCATAGCCGTCTTTTATCATCGCCTCAATTAGCGCGATATTCGAGCTTAAATACTCGATTATCGGCTCTTTATTTAGCTTTATCACACAGGCTGCCGCACTTCGCTCCGCACTCGCATCGCTTAGCTCAAATGCCTGTTCGACTTTAAGATTGGGCAGTCCCTCAATCTCTAAAATCTTGCCATTAAAGATATTTTTCTTATTTTTTTTCTCAACCGTTAGTAAGCCGTTTTTAATCGCGTAGTAGGGAATCGCATTGACTAAATCTCTCAAAGTTATGCCCTCATTTAGCTCCCCTTTGAATCGCACAAGCACACTTGGCGGGACATCAAGGGGCATTATGCCATTTACCGCCGCAAATGCGACAAGCCCACTACCCGCTGGAAAGCTCACGCCGATAGGAAATCGCGTATGCGAATCGCCACCCGTGCCGATTGTATCTGGCAGTGTGAATCGATTTAGCCACGAGTGAATCACGCCATCTTTGGGGCGCAAAGCCACGCCACCGCGACTTGTGATAAAGTCTGGCAAAGTGGCTTGAAGTGAAATATCCGCTGGTTTGGGATAGGCTGCCGTGTGGCAAAAGCTTTGCATAACAAAATCCGTGCTAAATTTCAAAGCCGCCATTTCCTTAATCTCATCGCGTGTCATCGCACCTGTGGTGTCCTGCGAACCCACGGTGGTGGTTTTTGGCTCACAATATTCGCCCACGCGAACGCCATCTTTGCCACAGGCTTTGCCTAAAATCTTTTGTGCGAGTGTGTAGCCTTTTGTGCTTTCTTTGGGGGCTATGGGTTTTGTGAAAAAATCGCCTTCATCAAGTCCCAAAAATGCCCTAGCTTTGGCGGTGAGTTTGCGTCCTATGATGAGATTGATTCGCCCACCTGCGCGCATTTCATCAAAAATCGTATTGGGCGTAAGGCTGAATCGCGATATTTCCTCGCCGTTGCGCGTGATTTTGCCCTGATATGGGAATACTACGATTTTATCGCCCTCTTTTATCGCGCTCACATCGGCGACTATGGGCAACGCACCCGAATCTTGGCAAGTGTTGAAAAAAATCGGCGCAATCACCCCGCCAATCACCACGCCACGCCGTTTTTTATTAGGGATAAACGGAATCTCATCGCCAAAATGCCACATAATGGAATTACACGCGCTTTTGCGCGAACTGCCCGTCCCCACGACATCGCCGACATAAGCGACTTTGCCTTTTTGCTTGACACTCTCGATTCGCGCCTCGTAATTTTCAATGCGATTTTTAAGCATCGCTTTTGCGTGGAGCGGAATGTCGCTACGCGTGAAAGCATCACTAGCTGGGCTTAAATCATCGGTATTTGTCTCGCCATCAATTTTTAGCGCAACAAGCTCGATTTGCTCCTCTAACGCTGGTTTATTCAAAAACCACTCCGCGTTTGCCCAAGATTCAATGACTTCTTTTGCGTAAGAGTTGCTTTTACTAAGCTCTGCGATAATCTCAAAATTATCATAGACAAAAATCAGCTCTTTAAGCGCGTCTGCGGATAGTTTGGCTATGGATTCATCACTTAGCGCATCAATTAGTGGCGTGATATTGTATCCGCCCACCATTGTGCCTAAGATTTTCACAGCCTCCGCCTTGCTAATGCTTTGGATGCTGATTGTCCCGCGCAAAATCTCGCCTAAAAATTCCGCCTTGATTTTTGCGCTCTCATCAACACCGGGCGAAACTCGATTGATAAGCAAATCCTTGGCAAAATCCGCGTCCTTGTTATTTTGTAGCAAATCCAAAACCGCCCTTGTCTCATCGGTGCTTAATGGCAGTGGTGGAATGCCATCTTTTGCGCGAAGTGCGACATTTTCCAAATATTTAGCCTTAAAATCCATAATATCTCCTTAATCAAAAATATGCGCTAATGATATAAAATCTTTTGTTAAAATGCGATGATTTTGTGGGAAATGAGTGCGAATCTTGTAGCGTTTGAGCGGAATTGTAACTTGTGATATGAAAATTTGTGGGATTTATTTTTTGTTTGGATTGCTTCGGCGATTCGTTAATTCGCCTCGCAATGACGAATCTTTTTTAGATTCACGCGATTTGGCGCGGAAGTATTTTGAGTGGATTTCGTGGGTTGTGCAGTTGCGAACGAGGAAATAAGACTAATAGTCTATTGACGAAGTGAGCAACAAATCTCCCGCGAAAGCCACCAAAAGACAAACGCGCATTAGCTATTATTCAACATTTTCCCCCACATTAGTTTATATTTGCGTTGCACCGCCTCTAACTCGCGCTTTTTATTTTCCACTTCTTGCAACAGCGTTTCTATCATCTTTTTGTCATCTGCCTCTTTTTCTCTCGCATTCATTAGCGTATCTTTTAAAAACTGATTTTCGCCCTTGATTGTGGCAATCGTCTCATCTTTTGCCTCAATCACCTTTTCGTGCAAACTCAAAATCGTCCCGATGCTTTGCTCAAAAAAGTCGCCCTCCACGCCACTTTTTGCCACCAAATCATTTTGTGTGCTGCGCACCAGCGCATTTGTCCCGCTCACACTATCGACATATAGGACACTATCGATATATTTGGCGTTAATCTGCCCCTTGTTGATTAGCTCTTTGATTTGCTCCGTCTTTAGCCCCGTGATAGTCAAAAACTCATCGATTTTTATCCAATTTTCTTTCGCATTCGCACTACTCATCTAATCCTGCCTAATCTCAATCTCACTTGAATCTAACTCCACTTTTTTTGCCTTCATCACCCTATCTTGCACTAATTTCCCCGCTAACTCTTCGTTTTTTAGTGCCAAAATCTGCATTGCCATATACGCAGAGTTTATCGCACCTGCCTTGCCGATTGCCATTGTCGCCACAGGCATTGCGGAGGGCATTTGCACGATTGATAATAGCGAATCAAGCCCATTTAGCGGACTTGCATTGAGTGGCACACCAATCACAGGGCGCGAAGTTTCCGCAGCCACCGCACCTGCCAAATGCGCCGCCATTCCCGCAGCCGCGATAAACACACACGCACCGCGCTTTTGCGCATCTCTCACATATTCGCGCGTCCGCTCGGGGCTTCTGTGCGCGGAGCTAATGATGACTTCATAAACGCAGTCAAACTTCTTTAGCACCGCCACACACTCGCTCATCACCTCATAATCGCTCTTACTGCCCATAATTATGCTGATAAAATCCATACTCACGCTCCCACAAGGTTAGTTAAAAATGAAATGATAGCACAATTTATCGCCTTTGCCAAAAGCTATCATAAAGGCGCGAATCTTCATTTATGAATCGCCCAAAGTCCGCGCCGTAAGTCTCTAATAGCGTTTGTCCTAAAAATGGATTGCGCCCTAAGCCAAAAGATTTTGTGCAAATTCCAAGCGAATCCAAAATCAAAGGCGCGAAATCAAAATGCGAAAGATTGCGGGATTTTGTCAATTCGTCATTACTAAAGAAACTTCGGCTTTGCCTTGTTTTGCGAGACAAGCCTTTGGCTTGGCGTGGCAATCCACGCCATTTTTCGTCATTGCGAGATTCGGCATAGCCGAATCGTGGCAATCCATTTGTGTTTTTTGTGGATTGCTTCGTTTCACTCGCTTCGCTTCGTGCGCCTCGCAATGACGAAGTGGAGGCGGATTGCTTTGAATCACTTTGCAATTCTTGTAATGACGAAGTGGGCGAATCGCCACAAAAGCGCGGATTTATAAAGGCGTTGTAGATTCGGCGCGATTGGCGTGGCGTAGGCAAATTTGCATTCATCAAATGGTCGCCCACAATTAAAATTGTCGTATTTTTATAAAAATCCTGCGCCTTTACCCAATCCACAAATTCGCCAAGTAGCTCATCATCGCACTTTAGCGAGGATTGCCGCTTTGATTGCAACTCTTTGCAATGCGGCTCGATGAATGAGTCAGGCGAATGCGTGTTGTTTGTCAGCAAATACAGCGCAAACGGGGCAAATTCGTCTTGTGGCGATAAATCGTGGAGACTTGCCACTCGCTTCGTCAATAGACTCTCAGTCTTATTTCCTCGCTCGTGGCTGCGCAACCCCGATTTCTCGCTCACAATACTAGAATTTGCATTTTTGTTTTTTGTGGGATTTTCAACGCTTTTTGTCAATTTCAATAATTCATCTTTAGCGAATTGAAATAGCTTACTATCCTCAAAGCCCCATTGGTGCGAGTAATCTTTAGGCAACGCGCCTGTGTCTTTGTAGTGTTTTATATCATTGCTTTTTATGTGATGAGAGCTTAGAAACGCGCCCTTTGCGACAAAATCATCATTTTCGCCCATAATCATCACTTGATTGTAATTTTGCGTTGCCAAAATGTCGCTAATGCACTTTGCGCTTGGCAAAAATGTCTTTGCGATTATGGAATTTGTCGCATTTAGCGGGATTCCACACATATAGCCAATCATTCCAGCAATCGTCCAGCTAGTTCTCCCCACCTGCAAATGTCCGCCAAAGCCCTTTGTGGTGGAAAAATTTACATTTTGATTCGCAAGGGCGTAGAGATTGGGGATTACATTAAAAGTGGGCGAATCTTGCGATTGCTCTAACGGCGCGGTGGCAAAATTCGCCTCCATTGATTCCACAAAAATCACAATCAAATTTCTAGCATTTTTTTGCTCTTTAGTGGGGGCAGAATCGGCATTTTTCGCGCCAAAATCTTTCACGCTCGAATCTTTCGCGCCAAAATCGCCAAATGTTATCTCATAATTTTCATCATAAAAACTTCCATATTCCTTTGGCGCAAAATATTTTCGCAAATGAAAATGCGAATCAATAATCCAAAAATTTAGCGCAACCACAGCGATAAAAAGTGCGATTTGCGCGTATAGATTCATCGCTTTGCAGATTTTTTTGCCCACCCAAAAAAGCATAAAAATAATAAAGCAAATCGCTACAATCCAGCATATCGCCTTTAGCACAAACCACGCGCCAAAGGGCTCATTCCACCAAAATGATTTGAAATATCCGCCTTTGATGAAGGTTACTATCATTTGATAAAGCGAAATGTGCTGTTGCCACGCCACGAGCATTGAGACTTTGATAATGCGTTGCACCTTTAGCAAAAATGCACTTAAGATTAAGCCCACAAGTAGCGCAGTGCGTGGGCGAATCGCAAAAAATATCGCAACTACAATGCTAGGGATTAAAGCGCGAGTAACATAGCTATACACAAAGGCGTTATTCACGCCCACAAGGGGAAATCGCAGGTGGAAAAGCACCACATCAAAAGTAATGTCATCATAATAATTATTGACAATCCAAATGTAGCTAAAAACCGCCAAAGAGCTTAAAAACACAATAAAAATGGCAGTGATTCGCAAAGTAATGCGGATTTTTTTGTGCGAATCTAAGAAATGTCGCAAGGGCGAATCGCAAAAAATAGATAATATTTTCTTTATTAGGTTTATCGCCACTAGGATTCGCCACAATTAAGATTCATCGCCACAAATTTGGCACTTTTCATTGCGCTTCACAGCCACTTCTCTAAAAATCATCTTTTTTAAATCAACGCTTAAAAGGCGATTATAAAGCATTTCGCCAGTGCTTAAAAAATACTTTATGCACTCACTTGCCTGAATGCAACCCAAAACGCCCGGCACTGCGCCAAAAAGCCCAGCTTTAAAAAAACTATTTAGCTCTTTTGGCGGTGGGGCTTCAAACGCACACGCCAAACACGCGCTTTTGCGGGGTAAAATGCTCATCGCATTGCCACAAAACTTATAAATCCCAGCGTGGGCAAAGGGCTTATTTTCGCGCACACAAGCGGAGTTGATAAGGAATTTCGCCTCAAAATTATCCGTAGCATCGATGATAAATTGATATGGCTTAATCAAATCTCGTATATTATCATCGCTAATTTTCTCGTAATGCAGGGTGAATTCCGTCCTATCGTTGATTTTACTAACCTTATCAAGGGCTGAATCGACTTTAAATCGCTCCAAATCGCCCATATTATGCAAAATCTGGCGTTGCAGATTGCTTAAATCAACCTTATCAAAATCCAAAATCCCAATCTTTCCAATCCCAGCAGCGGTGAGATACAGCGCATTTGGAGAGCCAAGCCCTCCTGCGCCGATGATTAGCACACTTGCGCTAAAAAGCTTTTCTTGCCCTGATTCGCCCACTTCATCAAGCATTAAATGCCGTAAATAGCGAAATTTCTCACTCTCACTTAACATACTAACCCCCTTAAATATAGTGGTAAATGCGCTTGTTCTGCTTTGATAGTCGTGCTTTGCCCGTGTCCGGGGTAGAGCGTGGCGTCAAAGTTAAGTTTGCCAAATCGCTTTAGCGATTCGCCCATATCTTTGGGGCTTGAGTAGGGAAAGTCTGTGCGCCCAATCGTGCGATAAAAAATAAAATCGCCACTAAAAAAATATGCACTGCAATCCGTGCTTTGCGAATCTTTGATTTTGATAATTGAGCAACCCGGCGTATGCCCCGCAAAGTGCATAAATTCTACTTTTATTTCGCCAAAATCAATCATCTCATTTGGCTCCACCTCAAAATCTGGCGCACAGGGCGCTAATCCCAAATCAAAGCAATCGCTTTTCAGCATAAACGCATCGCCTTTGGGGCAGTAAATGGGGATTTGCAAGGATTCGCGCAACTCCGCATTACACCAAATGTGGTCAAAATGCCCGTGCGTGTTTAAAATCGCCAATGGATTTTTAGCGTTTTCGCGCACCCACTTAGCCGAATCCACCCCCGCATCGATGATAAAGTCCCCCACCGCGCTTTTTAAAATGTAGCAATTTGTCTCATAAATGCCAAATGCTTTGCTTAGTAATTCCACGATTCGCCTTAAAATTTGGATTTTAAAAACGGAATTTTAAAGTAATTTTGATAAAATCGCAAATTTATTTTTTAAAGATTTTTAAGGATAAGATTTGAAAAAAAAATACAGCGACACGCACCGATTTTACGAGTTTAGCGATGATTTCCGTGAGCCATTTGCGCGGGATAAGGATAAAATCATTCATTGTAGCTCGTTTCGGCGATTAGAGTATAAAACGCAGGTTTTTTTAAACTCGCATTTTGACGGAGCGGAGGGCGATTATTTCCGCACACGGCTTACGCACAGCATTGAAGTTAGCCAAATCGCTAGGACGATTGCTAGATATTGCGGTTTGGACGAAAATTTGGCGGAGGCTATCGCGCTATCGCACGATTTAGGGCATTCGCCTTTTGGACATTGCGGGGGCGATGAGTTAGATTCGCAACTCAAACAAAGCGGGTTTAAGAATGGATTCGAGCATAATTTTCAAAGTTTTCGCGTGGTTACAAGACTTGAAAAACGCTACAAAGATTATGATGGGCTAAATCTCACTTTTGCCACGCTTGAAGGCATTTTAAAGCATTCTGCGCCATATAAAAAGCCCTTTTTTAGCGAATCGCTAAATAGCGAGTTTAGCATTGATTTGCCTCCGCGATTAGAGGCGATAATTGTAGATTTTAGCGATGAAATCGCCTACACAAGCCACGATATTGATGATGGAGTGAAACTTGGGCTAATCAATTTTGATATGTTAGAGGGCAATAAAATCGCTGGTGAAATCATCGCAAATATCGAGGCACACGGCGTGAATCGCAAGGAAAAGATTTTTAAATATCGCTTTACATCTGCGCTAATTTGCTTTCTAATCGAAGAGATTATCCGCAATTTTAAGGCAGACGGGGCTATAAAATATAACGATGAAATCAAAAATAATCTCTCCAAATTAAAGCAAATTTTGTTTAAAAATCTCTATCGTAGTGAGAGCGTAGTGCGAAAAATGGCATTTGGCAAAAATGTCGTAAAGCACTTATTTAGCGACTTTATGGACGATAGGAATCTACTGCCTTGCGATTTGCGCGAGAAAATCGCACAAGGTGCGAAACACCACCGCGTTGTAAGCGACTATATCGCCTCTATGACGGATAGATTCGCTATCAAACTTTACAAGGAGCTACACATTGGATAACACACATTTTAACGAGCTGGAAAATTTTAGCAAACAATATTTGCTAGATAC
>JBNMJF010000052.1:0-9035 GCA_050873665.1 Helicobacteraceae bacterium | reverse complement strand
GTTATATGCTAGATATTTTTATGGCTGTGTTTTTGGTTGTTATAATTGGCTCTTTAGCTATTGTAATGCTAAAGAGTGCTACAAGTATGAAGTAAAATTTAAAGCACAAATTAGTGTAAAGTTGATTTGGCGAATCTTAAAAGCGACTTAACGCAAGATTAGCGATATTTAGATTCGCCATTCACCCGCCGTATTCCCAAATCACGCCGTCTTTTGTATCTAACAAATTCACATTTTTTGCTTTTAACTCATCGCGGATTTTATCGCTTAGTGCGTAATCTTTTGCTTTTTTGGCGTCATTTCTAAGAGCGATTTGCGATTCGATGAATGCCTTAAATTCGCTATCCACGCCCAAGTGAAAATAATCAATGGGATTTTTCGCGCCAATGCCTAAAATCGTAGCTATATAGGCAATATTTGACATTGCCTTTTTTGCCAAATCTTTCGCATTCTGCGCCTTTGCGCCTTTATCAAACGCTTCATTATATTGCGAAATCATCGAATCCACCGCACTTAACGCCACGCTGATATTCATATCATCATTTAGCGCACCCAAAAATTCATCTCTAAAATTTGCGTCAATCTCATCGCCAAAATCATAATCCCCCAAGATTCCGCCCACGCGCTGTTTAAATCGATATAGTTTATCTAGCCGTTTTTTGCTCGTGCGTAAGTCATCGGTGGCAAAATGCAGGGGCGCACGATAATGCGTATTTAGCAAATAATAGCGCAAAATCTCGCCGTCATAGTGCTTTAGCGCATCACATATAAAAAAGCTATTGCCTAGCGATTTGCTCATCTTTTTGCCATCGATATTGACAAATCCATTGTGAATCCAATATTTGGCGAGTTCTACGCCATTTGCCAAGCGCGATTGCGATGCTTCGTTTTCGTGGTGTGGGAAAAATAAATCGCTTCCACCCGCGTGAATATCAATAGAGTAGGGCGAATCGTGATATGCTAAATGCGATTCAATCATTGCGCTACATTCGATATGCCACCCCGGGCGTCCGCGAGAGTAGGGCGAATCATAAGCTATGCCTGTCCCAAACGCTTTCCACAGCGCAAAATCCCGCGAATCTTCTTTTTGCTCGTTTTCGCCGATTCGCGAAATCTGTTCGTCCAAATCCGCTCTACCGCTCAAACTGCCATACTTTGAATCTTTACTCACGCGCATATAAATATCGCCGTTTTCTGCCTTGTATGCGAGATTTTTAGCTAGTAACGAATCTATCATTTTAAAAATGCTATCCAAATTTTCGCTCACCTTTGGCTCTAACTTCGCCCGTCTCACGCCCAAAGCCTCCATATCGCGCAAATAGTTTGCGATATAAGTTTGCGTGATTTCGCTCACACTTTTGCCACTCTCAGCGCATTTTCGCACGATTTTATCATCAATGTCTGTGAAATTTCGCACAAAAATGACTTTATAGCCATTTGCCTCCAAGATTCGCGTAAGCAAATCAAAGGCAATGGCACTTCGCGCGTGTCCTAAATGCGCGTTGTCATAGACCGTGGGTCCGCAAAGATAGATTCGCACCTCATTCTTTTTTATCGGCTCAAAGGGGACTTTTGCCTTTTTGACGCTATCAAATAATTGCATAAAATTCTCCCAAAATGTTTCGCAACAAATTTAAAATAACGCATTCTACAAAAAGTATTATTATAAGATAGACAAAAAATTTGGGTTTTGCGATAATTTGTAGAAATTTTTGGAATCCAAAGGCGCGAATCGTTAGGATAAAAAGAATAAATCCCGCCAAAGATGAGCTTAGAGCCAAGCCAAATGCGCCCCAAAATTGCATTAAAATCACTGAGCAAATAACACCACAAAATAGTGAAATCGCGCTAATTTTAGCCGCCTGTGCTTGGCGTTTAAGCGAATAAAGCCATAGCGAAAAGATTCGCGCACAGCCATAAGGCAAAAGCCCAAAAAGATAAGCCATAAAGACTTTTGCGACTTCAAGCGTGTCGCTACGAGTGAATTTGCCACGCTCAAAAAGTAGCCAAATGATTTCATTTTTAAGCGCGATTCCACCCACGACACAAATGCTTAGCGCAAAAATTAGTAGCCAAAAGCCTTTTGAGAGTAGGGCGAGTGAATGCGATTCGTTGCCGTTGCGCAGGGCTTTTGCCACCATAGGAAAGAGTGCGGTGCTTGTGGCAATGGCAAAAAGCGCGAGTGGTAGCTGAAAAATGCGATTTGCATAATAAAGATAGCTCACGCTCCCGCTAACCAAAAATGACGCCAAAAGTGTGTCGATAAATGAGGCGATTTGCGCGGTGGAGCTGCCGAGTAGGGAAGGGAAGAATTGGGAGAAAAAGGATTTTATGTCGTTTTGTGCGATTGTCTTTTTGTGATAATTTTTTTTGTCATTCTGAGCCGTAGGCGAAGAATCTCTATTTTTGTCATTGCGAGATTCGGCTATAGCCGAATCGTGGCAATCTATTTGTCGATTCGTAGATTGCCTCAATTTAACACTATGCGTTGAATCTCGCAAAGACGGAGTAGGGCAGTGCGATTCGCCACGCCATATTTTGTAAATATCACGCATTCCTAACGCAAACAACGCAAAAAATCGTAATTTGTAGAGCGAATAGCAATGAAGCAAAATTTGGCACACACCACCCACCAAAACGCCGTAGCTCAAAAAATACACGATTGTGTAAGCGTCCTTATCCTTTGCGACAAATAGCGCGACAATCATTGCGATATTCAAAAGCGCGGTGTTGTAGGCACTCACCCAAAAGTTATTTTTGTATTGCAAAAGTGAGCTAAAAAAATTCGCCACAAAGATTAGGCACAAATACCAAAAATTGATTGCCACAATGGGCTTTGCTAGCTCGATAATCTCAGGGGCGAATCCATAGGCTAAGATTTTTGTAAAAAATCCACTAAAAGCGCACACCACAAGGCTAAAAGCCACCAAAAAAATAAAAAATATGCTAAAAATCGCAATGCAAAACTGCCCCTTTTTACGCGTGGCAATAAAGCTAGGCAAAAAGCTCTGCGTAAAAGCACCCTCGCTAAATATGCGCCGAAAGAGATTAGGAAACTTAAATGCGACAAAAAATATATCGCTGTAAATCCCAGCACCAAGCACATTTGCCATCGACAAATCACGCAGAAATCCAAAAATGCGCGAACACAAAATCCCGCTACTATTGGTAAGAAATGCCTTTTTAAACAAAGATTCGCGCCCCTAAAATTATTTTTATCGTGCGGAATTTTATAATAAAAATGTTGAGTTTTGGCGAATCACAAAATGTGGAGTTTGAATTTATATGAATTGTGTAAATACGCAATCTCTAGTCAAAATCCCAAAGACAAGTTCATTTTCCATTGTTTCAACTTTGTGTTAGTTTAATTAAAGCAAATAACAGCCCTACGATAGCAATTTGTGTTGTTAAAAGCCATCGTAGCAAATCTGCTTTCATTTCAGCGATTTTCAATTCAAGTTTCGATTCTAATTTATCTAAATCATTTTTGGTAGCTAATTTATCTAAATCCTTGCTATTGTGTTCTAGGATAGAGTTTGCAATCTCTAACGCATCTTGTGCTTGACTACCACCTTATCACTACCCGAAAAAATGCTTATTTATAAAATTATCAATCAATATTTGAGTGCCTCTATTTAATGCAACTACCATTTCAATTCCCCCTATTGATTAAATTTCAATGTCATTATATCGTAAAACACCACAAACACTATTAACACCATTTATAGCATTTATGCTATTTTACCCAAAATCCGCCTTACGCCACAAAAGCGTAAAGCGGATTATAAAGACAAATAGCTACTCACTACCCTTTGCACCTTTGGCGAGTTTAGATTTTTTGTCGCGCGATGGCGAGAGCATAGGCGCAATAACCATTGCATAAATTATTATTGCCATAGTAAATACAAACATTCCTAACGCTAACCATAACACGCCATCTCTAGTCAAAATCCCAAAGACAAGTTCATTTTCCAAAGCTATATTACCTTAAAATAGGACAATGTTAAGCTAATCACAACCACCATTAGCCCTGCGATAGCTATTTGTGCTGTAATAATCCACTTTACTATGTCGTATTTTGTTTCCGTAATTTTGTTATTAAACTCTAGCTTCATTTTATCCATATCGTTTTTGACGGACATAACATCATTTTTGATAGCCACAATATCGCCTTTTGTGGCTAATTTGTCTAAATCCTTTAAATCTGCATTGCTTTGTTCTAGGATAGAATCTGCAATTTCCACAACACTTTCTTTGATTTTTGCCTTATTTTCGCTAGGAATATTAGAAAAAAAGGTGCTAACAAAATTATCTATCAAAATTTGAGTGCTTCTATTTAATACTATTGCCATTTCAAAACCTCCACATCAATTAAGCATACTCCGTCTTATTTTCGTTTCTTTCCACTTCTCAAGTGCTTTTTCTAAAAGTTGGCTCAAATCCCTATAAGAGTAAATGCCACTATACACATCATTTTTAAATCTAGGCATTTGCTTTACTTTATTATACACATCATCGCCCCAAACCCGCGCATTTTGTTAAACTTTTTAAGTTCTTTTTCAATCTCTTTTTTATCAAACTTACGATATTCATCAGCAAACGCCAAAACATTCTTTAATCCACACCAATCTTTTGCAAAACTCTGCCCACTCCCTCTACCCTCTATAATAGCCTCACCTTCTTCGTTCCAAGAGCAAGTTAAATTCATCCAATCACTTTGCTCCACTTCTTCCATTTCCGCCTTTAGCTTTTGGTAGTTTTCCTCTTGCTTTTGGGTTAAATCATACCCAAAACTCACACTAACCGCGCTAAACGCCACTAAAATACCGAATATTAGCTTTTTCATAAAGCCTCCCTATTATTAAAATTTATGAAATATTATCACAAACCAAACCAAAAAGCAAGAAAAAACACCACTTTAAACCGATTTTCCCCCTTTAACGCCATTTGTCGCATATTGCAATAAAAGTATAATATTTTAGTATTGAAAACCACAATTTTCAAATTTTTATGATTCGCCACTACTCTAAATGCAAAATGCAATTTTACGCATTTATAAAAATCCAAAGCATATATCCCCAAAAGGTA
The DNA here is from genome assembly GCA_050873665.1 of Helicobacteraceae bacterium. Taxonomy (GTDB): domain Bacteria; phylum Campylobacterota; class Campylobacteria; order Campylobacterales; family Helicobacteraceae; genus NHYM01. Next base: position 3,947 of record JBNMJF010000052.1, on the reverse strand, counting down.
AGCGCGAAAATTAACATAGCTATATAACACTTTTTAGAAAAAATCGCACCAAAACTCAAAGCCACATAGCACAGCGTAAGCGGAAGCGACAAATAAAAATCAATACTTGGAATTTCCGCACTAACAACCATATCTAACCACTTATCAAAGATTCCGCCAAAGCCAAAAATATGTAGGATTATCATTAGTGGGAAAAATACCACAAATCCCACGCTCACAGGAATGCTAACTAATTGATATGGCGAAAAATATGGGAAAAAATAATGCACCAAAGGCGTAATGCTAAAAAAGATTACCATATTAAACGCCACAAAATACCAAAAAATAGGGATTTTTGGGCAGTGTTTGAGAAACAAAAATATATAAAATACTCCCGCCATAGATAGGGCGAATCCAATGCTAAAAAGTGCAGTAGGAAAAAGTGCTATGCAAATAAGTCCTACTAAACCTAGTAGCTTGAAATTTATGATTTCTAAGCCCCAAAAAAGTAGCAAAAAGCCAATTGCACCCGCCACCAAAGCGCGTAAAAAGGACGGCGTAAAGTCTAATAGCACCAAATATCCGCACATACAAAGCAAAATAATTGCGCCTAAATCGTAAAATTCATTGCGGTAGCTGAAAAATCGCCGTTGCAAAAAGCGATATGGTGGCGCGAAAATCGCAAACAAAAACGCACTTAAAACGCCTAAATGAAATCCGCTAATAGCGATGATATGCGCTAAGCCTAAGCGATTCGCCACTTCGCGCCACTTTTTATTAAGTGAATCGGCAAAAAATAGCGCACCAAAGAGACTAGCTTGAATCGCGCTTTCGTGTTGCGTGGCGAAATATTCCTTTAGTGGTGCGCTAAACTCTCTCTTTGGCATTAGCGAAATAGAAAATGCAATAAAAAAGCAACTCTTAAAATAATCCACAAAATCGCACTTTTTATCAACCTTGCCATACACACGCACGAATCGCCCTTGCAAATCTTTCAAATCATCACGCGAAGTAATATAGAAAATATGCCCATTTGAAGCAAGTTTCATTACAAAATATGGCTTATCGGGCTTATTTGGCTTTATTTTAATATATTGCAAAAGAACTTGAGCGCGAATCTCGCTTGGCGATTCAAAAGGCAAATTGGCGTATTTATGGTATTCCCACCCTACCCTAGCGATGAAAATTAGCACAAGCACACAAAGTGCCACACTCCACTGCCCTACTCCGCTAAATAGCTCGATTTTATATGGCGAATCTTTGGATTTGGTGGCATTTGTCGAAATCTGCGCTTTGCGAATCTTTATCACTTTTACTGCGCCACTCTGCCCTTTTTACGCATCTTTTATCGTTTTTATGAAACTCTCATAAAATTTATCTAGCTTTTCTTGTTCGGTTTCTAATTGCGCCAAATCCTTGCAATCACGCTTTACTCGGCACTCTAAGAGCTCGATTTTTTTAAGCAGATAATTAAACATTTGCGCTTCAATGTCGGGTAATTTATTTTGCGCGGTGGATTCCTTACTGCGCCCTTTTTGAATGATTTTAGCTGGGATTCCAATCGCAGTCGAATCAGGCGGAATGTCTTTGATTACCACAGAGTTTGCGCCGATTTTGGCGTTTGCGCCGATTTTGATATTTCCCAAAATTTTCGCTCCCGCGCCAATGACTACGCCACTTTCGATTGTCGGGTGGCGTTTGATTTTCTCCAAGCTAACCCCTCCCAAAGTTGCGCCTTGATAAATGGTAATATCATCTTTTAAAATCGCCGTCTCACCGATGACAACGCCCACTCCGTGGTCGATAAATACGCGCCTACCGATGATTGCGGCGGGGTGAATGTCGATATTTGCCACAAACTGCACGAATCCCATAATGATTCGCGCCATAATCTTAAAGCCCAAATTATAAAGTTTGTGCGCCACGCGATAATTCACAATGGCAAAAAGCCCGGGATAGTTGAAAAACAGCTCGACATTAGAATTTAGCGCAGGGTCGCGCGTCTTAATGGTGCGAAAATCCTCTTTGATTATGCTAAAAATATTCATTTTTTCTCGCTTTTATTTTTTTGTGGATTGCTTCGGCGATTCGTCGAATCGCCTCGCAATGACGAATCTGGCGCAGTTTGGATTGCTTTTTGGGCGAATCTGCGATTCGTCTCGCAATGACGGCGTGGGCGCAATTTGAATCGCTTTGCCACGAATCCACCTCGAATCCACCACGATTCGCCCACGAATCCGCAAAATCACTTCTCAATAATCGTCCTTAAATAGCCATTTTCGCTAAGCATTATGTAAAGATGCCCCAAAATCTCTTTGCGCTCATCATCGTTTAAATACTGCGATTCCTCAATCCTTTGGCGCAAGATTCGCTCAATGTCCTTTGTATCGTAATCCAAATCATCAAGCACATCTAAGATATTTTGCGCGGACAATAAATTTTCGATTCGATACCCGCTGTCCTCTTCATCGTCCAAAACCACGCTAAATTCCGTAGGGTGCGTAAAAAGATTGTGTTTCATTCCTAGCACTTCTTGATACGCGCCCACCAAAAAAAATCCCAAAAAATATTCCTCTTTTTTTATATCCACATCGTGCAAAAATAGCGGTGCATTCTTATCAAAGCCGATTTCGCCATCGCTATCGCAAGTTATATCCCAAAGACTAGCACTTCTAGTCGGGCGCGTATTTAGCTTATCAAGTGGCATCACAGGAAAGCTCTGCCCAAGCCCCCAATTATCAGGTATGCTTTGAAAAAAGCTACAATTTAGCAAATATCGCTCTTGAATCTCATCTTGGATTCGCAAAATCTCATTGTGATTTTTGTGCTTCAAAGTGCCGATGACTTTTTTGATAATCAAATGCACCAAAATCTCCGCATTACTTCTATCTTGCAAATCAATATAGCCTAACTCAAAAAGCGTGAGTAGCGATTCCAAATGGTCTAAGCTATCGTGCAAATACTCCATTGCGTGGCGTTCATCAATGCTATTATACAAGTCTAGTAGCTCATCGATTAGCTTGGGATTTTTATCTTTTTTTAGTTTTAATGCGCCCTCATCGTATTCTTGGGAAAAAAGCTCTAACACAGGCGCAACTAAAACCGCGTGGCTTGCGGCAATATATCGCCCTGATTCAATGAAAATATCTGGCTCTCTCTCTTTTTTATTTTTGGCGATTTCTTTTAGCGAAAACACCACATCACCACTAAATTCATCAAGCGTATAATTGCGATTGTTTAGCCCCTCGTGTTGCGTGTATTCCACCGCTAAGCCACCACCGATATTTACGATATTTAGATTTTCACAGCCCATTTTGCGAAGCTCTGCGTAAATATTTCCTGCCTCTCTAAGTGCTTTTTTTAGTGGCGAAATATCGCGAATCTGAGAGCCGATATGAAAGTGAATCATCGAAAATTGCGAGATTAGCTTGGATTTTTTAAGTAGATTCACCGCCTCGAGTAGCTCGGTAGAAGTTAGCCCAAATTTAGCGTTAATCCCGCCAGATTTCGCCCAAATCCCGCTCCCCATAGAATGCAGTCGAATCCGAATGCCGATATTTGGATATGGCGCACCCATTTCCTTTGCCACCGCGATAATCGTCTTTAGCTCATTTAGCCCTTCAATGGTTAGCGTGATATTATGCCCCATATTTGAGGCGATAAAGCCCAAATTTATCATTTCTTTGTCTTTGAATCCATTGACCGTTATTGGCGAACCCAAATTCGTATAAGCCATCGCCACAATTAGCTCTGCCTTGCTCCCCGCCTCTAGCCCGTAATCCTTATCGATTGACGCCTCCACAAGTGGCAACACAAAGTTTGGAAATTGATTGACTTTAAGCGGAAAAACCGCCTTAAACGCGCCTTTGTATTTATATTGCTTAATGGAGCTTTTAAACGAGCTAAAGAGCTTATTTAACTGCTTTTTGATAAGGTGCGGAAAACGAATCAGTAGCGGTCCTTTATAG
>JBNMJF010000051.1:0-9058 GCA_050873665.1 Helicobacteraceae bacterium | reverse complement strand
GTTTTTGCTACTTCTTGCTTTCGCAAAAAGTAGAATCCCCCTTACCATTAAACTATAATCTACCAATATGGGAAATAATATGAATATCGCAATAATCCCAGCTCGTGGCGGAAGTGCAAGGATTCCGCATAAAAATATCAAAGATTTTTGCGGAAAGCCCATTTTGGCTTACGCCATTAGTGCTGCGAAAAATGCGCGAATCTTTGATAAAATCATCGTTAGCACCGATAGTGCGGAGATTCAAGCCATTGCGGTGGATTTGGGGGCAGATTCGCCACATTTGCGCGAAAAATACAGCGATGATTTTGCCACTACGATAGAGGTTTTGGCGTATGAGGCGGAGCGTTTGGGATTGCAAAAGGGTGATAGCATTTGTTGCATTTATCCTTGCTCTCCGCTTTTGCAAAGTGAGTTTTTGAAAAAGGGTTTTGAGAAATTTTTGCAAAATCAAAATTCTTATATTTTTAGTGCGTGTGAATATAATAGTAATCCATTGCGAAGCTTTTTTATCAAAGATGACAAAATCCAAATGTTAGCCGAGCAGTTCGAGCTTTCACGCTCACAAGATTTGGAGACATTATATTATGATGCTGGGCAGTTTTATTTTGGTAGTGTGGAAAATTTCCTAGCAAAAAAGCCTATTTTTAGTAAGGATTCGATGATTGTCAAAATCCCGCAAATTTATGTCGTGGATATTAACACGAGCGAGGATTGGGCGATTGCCGAGCTAAAATATAAGATTTTGGCTAGTTAGATTCGCGATTGGATTTGGCGTTTAGATTCGTGGCGAGGGGCGAGATATGAGCGTTTTAAAAGCAGTGATTTTCACAGAGGCAGGGCGAAATTATGGCTTGGGGCATTTAAGTCGTTGCGTTGCGCTAAAAAACTACCTTGAGCGCGTGGATTTTGTGGTGGAAATCTATAATCGCGGGGATTATGAAAGCCCCAATGCGACAAATCAAAATTGGCTTACTTCGCCCACAGCACTTATGGAAAACGCTCATTTGGTGGTGGTGGATTCTTATTATGCGAGTTATGAATTTTACGCGTTGATTTTGCAAAATGCCAAAATTTGCGTTGCGCTAGATGATTTTAGCCGAATCAACTATCCCAAAGGGACGATAATCCTAAATCCAGCACTAAACGCAAAGCGACTTTATAGCGATAAATGCGAACTTTACGCTGGGATTGAGTATGGCTTACTGCGCGAAGAATTTACCACGCGTGAGCCAAAAATAATCCACAAAGACATTGGCAAAGTGCTAATCACGCTAGGTGGCAACGATGTCCAAAACAACACGCAAAAAGTCCTTGACGCCGTGCAAAAAGAGCTAAGCTACGCGCAAATCAATGTCGTGCTGCCACGATATTACGAGCCGCTAAACTACGGCTTTGAAACGCAGGTGCATAGCAATCTCTCCGCGCGTGAGCTAAAGGATTTGATGCTTGAATCTGACTTAGTCATCAGCGGTGGAGGCGTAACAGCGGTGGAGGTGCAATCCACGCGCACACCAAGCATCGCACTAGAAATCGCGCCCAATCAAAGCTACCAGCTCCGCCAATGGCAAAAAGTGGGCTTACGAATCGCCCAAAATCACTATGCCATAAAGTCGCTCATCAAATCGCTAGTGAAGTTTAAAGATAGAAACAAAGTCTATAATCTGCTTAGCAAAATCGCAATCGGCGCAGAGTTGCCGAAATTTGCAGAAATGCTAAGGAATAGGGCAGAGTAGGGGAGTGTGGATTTGATTTGTCTTTGCTGTGGCGATTTAACGAATCGCCGAAACAATCCAAATCGTGCGATTTGAATCTATAAAAATTCATATTTAGATTCACTGCATACTATTATACACATTGCAACCATTTTGATTGCCTAAGTCGCAGGATTTGCCAAGCAATTCCTTTGCTTTTGTTAAATTTTGCCTTGTTCCCTTGCCACGCATATATAGATAGGCTAGTAAATTGCACGAATCGCTAAATTCTAAATTGCAACTTTTTTCAAACGCAATAAAAGCCCTTTTGTAGTCCTGCGCTATGCCTTTTCCTTTGCCAAATATGCCCCTACCTTTTAGATAAGCCTTTCCAAGCGTAAAACAAGCAAGTTTTTGTCTATTTTGTGTATTTTGCGTATTGCAATTTTGCTCCAAAATGCCTATAGATTCGCTATCGCCATAGTAATAATTCATATTCCACAAATGGATAAATGCCACATAGTTGCCTTTGTCTGCGGACTTTTTAAAGAACGCTTTTGCCATTGGTAGATTATCTAATCGTATATAAATTACGCCAATTTGATTGCAAGACATACAATTATAGCCCTCCGTTTCGCACACTCCTGCGCAAGATTCTAACTTTGGTAGTTGATTTATTATGGATTTGCAATAGCTATTATCCCCACCTAAACATTCACTAAATGATTCCTCTATCGTTGCGCTAAAGCTATTATTTAGGATTATTAGCGCACTAAAAATTATCTTTTTCATATTTTATTTCCTTATGGGCATAGGTAAAAAATGCCAATTTGGTCGTATTTATCTATACTATAAGAGCCTATCATAGGTATCATTGAAGTTGTGGTAGTGGTGGCAGTGCCATATCCACTAGCCCAGCCACCTGAGCCATAAGCACGAGCATTTATATTGGTATTTGAAGTGGAGGTAGAGGGCATCATATAAGTGTAAGTGCCACTTTTAGTACCTGTGTATCCTGCGTAGCGTATGTAGTAGTTTGCGCCGACACTTTTGGCGTGTCTCTCGGCGTCTCCCTCACTCGTTGTCCACCACCAAGGGTCTATGAGTGCGCCATTGAAGCTAGATTGTCCAATCACTAAGCATTCATATTCTACTACTAACATTTCGTGATATGCTTTGTATTGCCCATAATTGTTAAAAAATACTTCTGGGGCTAACTCCTCTACAAAGAATCCACCCGATTTTAGTTCTTTGACTTCATCATCTGTTACATTAGGCTTATAAAACTCTGCGAATCCACCGCCCCCACAGCCACAAAATAATAATGCGATTATCGCGCTATATGCAATTTTGTGAATCATTTTTTTATCCTTTAAATTTTTCAAAAAAGTTTTTAACCCTATAAATTCGCTTTCATATAGGCTAAATTGATACAAAGCATTTTTCTCATTTACTGCACTCCAGCTTCATTTAGTTTCTTGTATAAATCACAACCTATTTGTAAGCCCAAATCACACGATTTGCCAATATATTCTTTTGAAATAGCAAAATCCTGTCTAACGCCATCACCCGTGCCATAAAGCTGTCCCACATTATAGCAACCATTAGCTATACCAAAATCACAAGCTTTTTTAAAATATGTAAATGCTAAAAAATAATTTGTTCTTGTTCCTCGTCCATTATCATACATAGTTCCTACATTATAACAAGCCTCGCCCTTAAGTTTTTTATATTGTGATATGTCTATTTTTTCACATACCATTTTTTCATATTCAAGCGATACTGCAAAATTTCCTCCTCTATCATAAAGCATTGAAAGAAAATGAGCCGCATAGTAATCACCAAAAATGACAGCATTTCTAAGATATGTAAGTGCTTCTTGTGTATATCCAGCATTTAAATAAATAGAACCCATCAAAAAGCAAGTTTCTTTGTCGCATCGTTTTATATGCTTTAAGATATTATCAATAATCACTTGACAAGCATCAGCATCATTATTTTGCAAACAACTATTAAATTCTTGCGGTAATTCTCTTTCATTTATCTCTGCAAAACCAGCACTTACAAAACTTCCTAAAATCCAAAATACTACCACTAACTTTTTCATTTGCTATTCTTTTGCTTTGGCGATGGAATCACATATAGATTCAAATAAAGCCCTAATGTCGTGCAATAAGGTTTCGCTCGTTCTGGCAAAACATTATAATACGCCACATTCACATACAAAGGCGGGACAAATTCTTTTAGTATTTCGACACATTTATCATAGCCATTGTTTGAATCTTTGCCTTTATTCAAATCCTTTGAATCTGCCAAATCTGCTCCATAAACCGCCACGCTTAATAAAATCAATAAAGCTAACTTTTTCATTTTTGCAACCTTATCTCATTGCCCATCTTTGACTTTGACAAAATCCGCTAGTTGTATGCCTTTGCGTAAATCTGCTTCGTAATTTTTCCCTATTTTGGAGGCTTCGAGTATGTCTTTTGCCGTGTAGCCACCGCTTTTGATTTTACTTGAATATTCAATGCCAAATAAAATGATAGAGCAATTCGCAAAACCTTTTTCGTGCTGATTGTATCGTTGCGCGAGTATTTTTCCTAATTCTTGCTTATCCATTTTTCTCTCCTTTTATAAAAAATAAAGCCAAATATTACCTTTTTATTTCTTAAAAAAGCCTAAAATTACCTAGTTGTATTTTAAACCCAAAAGATATATATTGCGCCTTAAAAATTTTTCAAAGGCGACAACGATGACGCAAAGGGACTTGGCGGGATTGCTAAACATAAATGTCAAAACGCTCCGCAAGTGGAAAAAAGACCGCCCAAAAGTCTATGAACTGCTACTCATCGGGCTTGAAGCCAAAAATATCCTCTCCACTTTAAAAACCGACTGCGAATCGCTAGAAAAAATGATAGAAAAATGGGAAACGAGCGATTGCGTAGGCGAATCTAAATCGCGCGAATCATAAGATTTGATTGCCAAAACGCACTTTTATGCTATAATGCCGAAATTTTAGCTTTAGGAGGCGAATATGACGCTAATAATCCAAAATGTCAAAGAGGAATATTTACCCGCATTTAAGGGACTTGCAGAGGGGACAAATGCCACGCTTAGGACTGAATCTAGCGATGAAGCCGATGAATGCCCCATTTGCAAGGAATATGGATATAATCCTAGCGATGAGTTGCTAGAGGCGATTGCGGAGGTGGAAAGAGGCGAAGTTACGCATTGCAAGGACTTTGAGGAATATTTGGTAAAAATCAATGAGTAAATACACAATCAACTTTTCAAATCGCTACAAATCCCAGCATAAGAAACTTTCTGCAAATGATGCGCAAAAAGTTGATGCAATTATTAAGCGACTAGCCAATGGCGAATCGCTAGAGCCAAAACACCACGACCACGCGCTAAAGGGCGATTATAGTGGCTTTAGAGAGTGCCACATAAAGCCAGATTTGCTTTTAATCTACCAAAAGCAAGATGACAAACTAATCCTATATTGCCTTAATGTCGGCTCACACAGCGAACTTTTTAAATAGACGCCAAAGGAATCGCGATGAAACCCAAATACTTTTTTTGGATTATTTTCTTAATCACGCTTTATTGGATTTTGCAGCTTTATAAGCCATTTTTGATGAATCTAATCATCGCGCTATTGCTTTGCGTGGCGACTTTTGGCTTAAAAAAATATATCGATAGATTCATCAAATACAATTTTCTCTCATCGTTTTTTGCCATTGTCATATTTCTTGCATTTTGTGTGATTCCGCTGTGGCTTGTGAGCGCAGAGCTATTTAGCCAAATAAAAAGCGTTGATATGTCCAATCTCACGGCTTTTTTCAAGGATTCGCAAAAAAATATCATCGCACTTCTAAATGGTGTGCCTGAGATTTTCCGCGAACGCGCGATTGTAGCGATTCAATCCTTTGATATTAGTGCCATTGTGAGCCGTGCTATGAGCGTGAGTGCTGGGCTTGGCAAAGCTGGAGTGAAATTCTTTACAGATTTGGCGTTTATAGTAATTTTCTTATATTTATTTTATTATTATGGCAAGGCGATTTATGATTATATTATTGACATTATCCCGCTTGATGAGCTCACGAGCAAGGATATTTTGCAAGAAACAAGTGGCGTCCTAAAAGTTGTATTTTTCACTTCCATAATCTCTATGATTTTGCAAGGGCTTAGTTTTGGCATTGTGGTGCAGATTTTGGGCTTTAGCGGGGTGCTTTTTGGCGTGGCGTATGGACTTGCTTCTATCGTGCCGATTGTGGGCGGTGCGCTTGTGTGGTTGCCATTTTGCCTATATATTTATTGGATTGGCGATTGGAAAATGGCGATTTTTGTCGCGCTGTATGCGATGATTTTCATCGGTTTTGTGATTGATAATGTCATAAAGCCCCTAATTATCGGCATTGTAAATAGAGTGATGCTCAAAAAACCTGTAAAAATCAACGAAATGATAATTTTCATCGCCATTTTGGCGGGTTTGGCTAGTTTTGGATTTTGGGGGATTATTATAGGACCTACGCTGTCCGCCCTATTTATCGCACTTTTGCGCGTGTATCAATCGCAATTCAAAGGCAAAAAAGATGACAATAAAGCGCATAAAAAATCTAAATAGCGCATTAGATTCGCTGGGCGCAACGGCGTTTGCAAGGATTTGTGCGGAGCAAAAAGCGCGGATTTTTATCTTTCACATTTGCGATATAAAGCTAAGTGCGGCGTTAATCTTAAAGCAGGAATCCATAAGCGCAGGGGGCGATTTCATCACTCCAAAAGAGCTGATTTTGGGAGAGCAAAAACTTTATAGCGGAGTTTTGATTGCCACCGCATTGCAGTTAGAGAAAATCATCGCAAAGTGTGCAATTCAGCCTTTTGGGCTTAAAAAATTAGGTGCGAATCTAAAAGAGCATTTAAAAGGCGAAATACGCCGTATAGATTTGCGTGAATCGCATTTGGATTCGCGCGAATCTAGCACCGATTCAAGCGCAGATTCAAGCAAATTTGGCGAATCCAAAAATCCCAAATCGCCCCAAATTATGGGGATTATCAATATTACAGAGGATTCATTTTACGCACCTTCGCGCGTAAATAGCATTGATAAGATTTTGCAAAAGATTGAGGCGATGATTGCCTGTGGTGTGGCGATGATTGACATTGGCGCGGCGTCTAGTCGCCCAAATAGTGAGCGAATCGCGCCTAATGTCGAATTAGAGCGATTGAAGGAGCCGATAGAGGCGATTTTTAGCGCTGGATTCACGCAAAGGGCGATTTTTTCAATCGATAGCTATAATTATGAATGCGCGGAATTTTGCGCAAAGCGGGGCTTTCGCATTATCAACGACATTGAGGGATTGCGTGATATGCGTTTGGCAGAACTTGCGCTAAATAATGATAAAAAAATCGTGCTAATGCACAACTCGTGGCTTTTCCCGCCGAGTAATCAATCGCAAAAAGATTATGATATTATCCACGCTGTTGATGAATTTTTCGCCCAAAGGCTTGAAACGCTGGATAAATTAGGCATAAAAAAAGAGAAAATTATTTTAGACATTGGCTTTGGTTTTGGCAAAAATGACGCGGAAAATCTCTCGCTTATCCGCAACCTAGCGCATTTTAAGCATTTTGACTGTGAGATTTTGGTGGGGGCGAGTATGAAGCGAACTATTGGCGCAATCACAGGCAAAGACACGATGGAGCGGGGCTTTGGCACACTCGCATTGCACCAAATCGCCCTAGATAACGGCGCGGATATTATTCGTTGCCACGATTTTAGCGCACATATCGATATGCTAAAGGTTTGGAATGCTTTGCGCTAGGCAAAATTTAGGCGAATCGCGTTGTAATTCAAGCGAATCTAAATGTGATTCAAGCGAATCCACGCGCAATTTTGGCGAATCTTTTATAGCGAATCCACGCACGATTCGCATAAATCCAAATTTAAGGGGCGATAAATGGAAAAGGCTTTAGACACGCGCTCAAGGCTTATTTTACAGCTTAAAAATCACGGACTTAGCAATATTGATAGTTTAAGTAGCGATGAATTACAAGCGCGATTTATGGAGGTTTCGCGCGATTGGTGCAAAAAATTTGCGAATTTTAATTTAGGCATAAAGCAAGAAAAAAGCGCGGAAAAAATCGAAATCGCCGATTCGACAATCAAAGCAAAAATCAAAGACGCAGAGGACTTTTATGCGGTTTTTAATGAGCTATTAAAGCAATATTCTTACTCTACGATTTATGAAGTGGTGGCAAACACGCTCCCTGCGCATAAAATCGAAAAGGCATTGCTAATCTTAGAAATCAAATATAGGCAATACCAAGAGATTATCATCGAGCAAATGGCACAGAAAATCGCCTCCTTTATGCCAAAAGAGGAATGCGCGTCTTTTATGCTATTTATCGAAAATAATCGCGAAGATGTCGAGTTATTAAAGGATATTTTTGCGCAGTTAAATGACAACAAAATCGCGCAAAATATTAGCAATATCACAAATGCGAAAAAATATATTATTAGCGAATTTATGCCAAATGATATGGAGAAAAATTATAAGCAGTTTTTTAACAACGCCAAAGATAAGCAAGAGCTTGTGCGCCGCCTAAAAGCTATCAGCAACGCATATAGCAAAAAGCAAATCGATGATATGACAAAAGAGGATTTGATTGATATTCTAAATTCGATTCGCCAAAAAGAGCTTAGCGATAAAAAAGATGAGGAGGATTACAAAAAATATTTGGAGGCGTTTCAGTTGGCTATTTACGATGATGACGGAAGCAAGTTTGATGCGCTTGTGATTCAAGTGCTTGAAGATGTTAGTAAGGATTGTTTGGCAAAGTTAAAACTGCGACTGCGCGAGGAGGATTCGCTTTTTGATAATAAATTTGCCGCAGCGCAAAAAGAGTGGAATCGCCTAAAAACGCACAAAGCATAAAATGTTTTTAGCGATTCGCCCAATGCAAAATCATAAATTTGGTATAAAAAATGCTAAAATTTTTACATAAAATCTTATGGGGAAAATTATGCGATTTATGGTGATTTGTGTGCTATTTGTCGCGCTATTTGGGGAAAATGCGAGTAATAATAGCGCGGTGGAAAGTAGCACAAAAGCTCAAAAGCCCACAAGGCAGGACTTTCTCACGCGTTTTGAGTATGGTAGGGCATTATATAAAAATCCACGCGGAATCGGCTGTATTGAGTGCCACGGTGATAATGCAGAGGGAGCGATTATTAGCACTATTTATCAAAATGGTAAGGCAAAAAATATCTTTGCACCCGATATTCGTGGAGTGAGTTTTATTAAATTTGAGAGTGCACTAAAAAATCCTAAAGGTTTAATGCCGAGCTATAATCTCACAAGCTC
>JBNMJF010000050.1:0-9115 GCA_050873665.1 Helicobacteraceae bacterium | reverse complement strand
TTGCCACCTCTATTTTAAAAGGTAGGGAATCGCGTATAGTATAGTCTTTTATCATCTTTACTAAATCGTTAATGCGAATGTCTGAATCTAAATTTATTTTACTTACAGAACGCGCTTTTAGTGTAGCTTTATCGGTGATTTTGTAGGAATTGATGATTTTATCCTCATAATAAATATTTATCATCGCGTCCTTGATATTTACGCTGAGCGGGAGAAAATTATCGATTGAAATGTTTGATTCTAAGATAAGCGAATCCAAATTTATGGACTTTAGCTTCACGGAATTTATGCTGATTTTAGGCTTGAAGCGCGAATCCTCTAGCACCGATTTTGTGCTAATCTCCGCACACGCACCAAAAAACAAAGCCACAACAACGCTAAAAATTAGCATAAAAAATTTTTTTTGCAAAATGTAATCCTTTAAAATTTAGATTTTGCGATTCTAGCATAATTTGAGATTTTAATTTAGATTTTTGCACTTAGATTTGTGCGAATCGCAAAATCTGCCTTGCTTGGCGGATTAGAGATTTGGGAGTTAATGGAGGATTCTGCTTTTTGCAAAAGCAAAACGAAACAAAAACTTTAATAAGGATTTTTTTATTTGATTTTGTCATTAGATTCGTGCTTTGCACGAATCTACAATCGAAGTAATGGCGGTGTGGCTTTTGTATTTGTGGAAATTTTTGGGCTATCAACTAGACTTTAAGTCTGTTGAAGCCCGAAAATTTTTACAAGTGCGAAATTGCATACCAAAGACACAAATTGCCCCAAAAGACAATCGCGCTTTAAATGATTCCTTGCTCTATCATCGCGTCCGCCACTTTCCTAAATCCCGCGATATTCGCACCAGCCACGAGATTTCCCGCTACGCCAAATTCTTTTGCTGTCTCATTTGCATTGTGGAAAATGCTCTCCATAATGCCGTGTAGCCGTTTATCCGCCACTTCAAAAGTCCAAGGCGTCATACTCGCATTTTGCGCCATTTCTAGTCCGCTAACCGCCACGCCACCAGCATTTGCAGCCTTGCCCGGACCATAGGCGATTTTTGCTTTGATAAATTCGTGCACCGCTTCCATAGTTGAAGGCATATTTGCGCCCTCGCTCACGCACTCACAGCCATTTTTAAGCAATGCTTTTGCGTCCGCCAAATTTAGCTCATTTTGCGTAGCACTAGGGAACGCCGCAAAGCAAGGGATATGCCACACGGGATTTTCGCCTTTTTTGTATTTGCTTACAGGCGTGTATTCCGCGCTTTTTCGCGCTTTGGCGTATTCCTCCAAACTTGCTCGTTTGACTTCTTTAATCTCTTTTAAGAGTTTCAAATCAATGCCATTTTTGTCATAAATCATTCCGCGTGAATCGCTCACGGTTACGGGCTTCGCGCCTAATTGTTGTAATTTTTCCACCGTGTAAATCGCTACATTTCCGCTACCTGAAACCGCACAAATTTTGCCTTTTAAGTCTTTTTTACGCGCTTTTAGCATTTCTTGCGCGAAATATACGCAACCATAGCCTGTGGCTTCTGTGCGCACTAGGCTTCCGCCCCATTTTAAGTCCTTGCCTGTGAGAACGCCATCAAAGCGATTTTCTAACTTGCGATATTGCCCAAAAAGATAGCCGATTTCGCGTCCGCCCACGCCAATATCACCCGCTGGGACATCGGTGTGTGCGCCAATGTGTCGGCGCAACTCTGTCATAAACGCTTGACAAAAGCGCATAATCTCTCTGTCGCTTTTGCCTTTGGGGTCAAAATCGCTTCCGCCCTTGCCTCCACCCATTGCAAGTGTGGTTAGTGAATTTTTGAAAATCTGCTCGAATCCTAAAAATTTAATAATCCCCGGATTCACGCTAGGGTGGAATCTAAGTCCGCCTTTATAAGGACCAATCGCGGAGTTAAATTCAATCCTCATAGCGCGATTAACTTGCACTTTGCCTTTGTCATCAACCCAAGTTACGCGAAAATGAATCTCTCTATCAGGGATTACCAATCGCTCTAAAATGGCGTTTTCCTCGTATTTTTTCTCTTTTTTCAAAAGAGGCTCTAAAGATTCCACAACCTCTTGAACTGCTTGGTGGAATTCAAGCTGTTGTGGATACTTGTCTTTGACTAGATTAACTATACCTTTGCTGTAACTCATTTTTTATCCTTTGAAGTGAAATTTATGCGTGATTTGCGGAAGTCCTAGCTAGAGATTTCGCGTAGGCGCGAAATGCAAAAACGCGGATTTTGAAAATCACGCGTTGTAATTGTAGAAAAATTTTGCTTTTATTTTTTTTAAATTTAGCAGAAATTTTAAAAAAATGTAAAATTTTTGTAATTTTTTAGATTCGCGCCAAAAAAGTTTAATTTTTTTGCAAAATATTTGAGTAGAAACGCGAATCTATTACAAATCGTAACGAAAAGTCATTGTAGATTCGCGCTAGATTCGCACAAAAAAGCGCGAATCGGCGAATCCACGCACGAATCCCGCGAATCTAAAAACAAATTTAACGCAAGATTCGGGCGAATCCAAAAGCGCGAATCGGTGAATCCACAAATCCACCCGAATCGCACCCATAAAATTGCAATTTATTTAAATTTGCCTTTTATGTCATTTACCCATTTTTCTACGCGCTCTGCCGTCAAATCGCTTTGATTGTCATCATCAATGGCGAGTCCTAAAAATTCATCGCCACTCACGGATTTTGATTCGCTAAAGTCGTAGTTTTCGTTTTTCGTGCGTCCGATGATGGTGGCTTTTTGGGCGAGTTGCGCAAGTAAGCCGATGCTGTCGCAAAATGTGTCGCTATATCCGTCTTGGTCGCCAAGCCCTAAAATCGCCACGATTTTGCCACTAAAATCATCTGCATTTAAGCCTCCAGCAAAATCTTCCCAATCGCTTTGCAAGTCGCCATCGCCGTAAGTTGAACTTGCCAAAATAAGATTATTGTATTTTGCTAAGTCATCTTTTGATGCGTTTGAGACATCGATTAAGTCGCAGTTGCCGAGCTTTTCAGCGACTGCTTCTGCTATTTCTTGGGTTCTACCCGTTGTGCTTCCGTAAAAAATTCCAATTTTTTCCATTTTTTGTCCTTTAAATGTTTAAATTTATTTTTCATCTCGTTGCCGAGAATTGAAACACTATGAAAAATTTCCTAAAAATTAGTTTAAAAACGCATATTTTTTGATAAAATTCACTTTTATTTTACACATTTTTATAAATCACCTATTCTATTTAAGGGCATTTTTATGAAAGCGCAGACAAAAAAGCATAAAACTATAATCAACACAAATCCTATCCAAACCACGCTGTATGTGAAAGAAAAGCTCCAAAGAGGCTTGACAAACTTCATCAATCACGAATCTTTTGGTGGGATTTTGCTATTTTTCTGCGTTGTCTTGGCTGTGGGCATCGCAAATAGTCAATATAGGGACTTTTATTTTGCGCTTTTAAATGAGGAATTTGGCGCGTTTATCGGCGGACAAAAGGTGCAAATTAGCGTAGGGCATTTTGTCAATGACATTTTAATGTCGCTTTTTTTCGTAATGGTGGGCTTGGAGATGAAACGCGAGGTGCTTTATGGCGAGTTAGCGGGGTTTAAGCGCGTTAGTTTCTCTGTGCTATCCGCAATGGGCGGAATGATAATCCCCATTTCGTTTTATATGTATTTCAACCACGACACGCCTTCGGCGCACGGATTCGGCGTAGCGATGAGCACGGATACGGCGTTTGCGCTTGGTGCGATTTTGCTTTTAGGAAAGCGAATCCCCAATGTTGTGAAAATCTTTTTGGTTACACTCGCGGTATTTGATGATTTGGGCGCGATTTTAGTCATCGCATTTCTTTACACGGAAAATCTTAGCTTAGATTGGCTGACAATCGCTGGGATTCTCGTGTGTGTGCTGATTTATCTAAACTACAAAGATACGAAATACTTGATAAGCTACATTTTCGTGGGGATTTTGCTATGGATTGCTATTTATAATAGCGGGATTCACGCCACAATCGCGGGAGTGATTTTGGCGTTTGCAATTCCCGGGCGTTCAAATATCCGCAAAAAATATTTTGTTAGCATTCTAAATATGCTTGAAGAATGGAATAAAATGCTTTTGAAAGAAGGCTCATCGCAGTTGCCAAAGGACGATAGCGCGAATCGGGGCTTTTGGTATGACTTTTTTGGTGGAATCATCAACTTTTTCCGCCAAGATACGAATAAAAAAATCGACATTCAAGAGACAAGTAAGCAAGTGCATATGCTGGATACAATCGCCAAATACTCTAGCTACGCGCAAAATCCGCTGGTAAAAATGGAGCTAATATTGCAACCCATTTGCGCGTATTTTATCGTGCCTGTGTTTGCGTTTTTAAATGCTGGGGTAACTATCAATGACAGCGTGAATCTAAGCGTAGATGGCATTTTATGGGGGACAATTTTGGGGCTTGTGGTGGGAAAACCGCTAGGAATCGTGGTGTTTTCATTTATCGGCGAAAAGCTAAATATCTCCGTGCGCCCCACAGGGCTTACTTACAAGCACATTATGGCAGTAGGTGTGCTATCTGGCATAGGATTCACAATGTCGATTTTCGTGGCTGGACTGGCATTTGACAGCGAGGAGCAAATGGTTTTGGCGAAACTATCGATTTTAATCGCATCATCGATTGCTATCATTTTAGGCATCATCGCGCTATATTTTGCCACGAAAGACAGCGTCTTTGTCGCACCCAATAATATCGGTGAATCAAGCGAATTTGCCGTAAATAGCGAAAATATTGCGCCAAATAGTGGTGAATCTAGCGAATCAAATGCCGAATCGGGCGAATCTAACGCCAAACTAAGCGCAAATCAAATGAATCTAGCGTAAAGATTTTGGTTTAGATTGCTTTTGCGTGAATCTATGATTCGCCAAAGCAAAGACGAAAGAACGGGTATAAATCTGCACTTTTTCGTCATACTGAGCGGAACGCAGTGTAGCGAAGTATCCAAATCACACGAATCTAAATTATGGGTGAATTAATGTCCCAAGAGTGAATCAAAATAACCTCGTTTAGTGGATTAAGGTTTGTGGGGTTAAGGGGACTCTACTTTTTGCAAAAGCCAAAAGTAGCAAAAACTTTAGCAAGGATTCACACTTCGTGCGTATTGATTTTTACTTTGGATTGCCGCGATTCGGCTTTGCCGAATCTAGCAATGACGAAATATTATAGATTCGCGCTTGATTCGTAGTCGATTCGCGTTAGCGTAATCGCAATCGAAGTAATGGCGGTGTGGCTTTTGTATTTGTAGAAAATTTCGGGCGTGAGACTAGACTAATGGTCTGCGAATGCCCGAAATTTTTTACAAGTGCGAAATTGCATACCCCAGAACAAATTGTATCCACGCAAAGATACAAACGCGCCTTTTACACCCCTCGCACATAAGATTCAATGCGTTTGATTCCCTCTACAATCTGCTCTTCCCCACACGCAAAGCTAAATCTCGCATATCCCTCCACACCAAATGCAATGCCCGGGACTAACGCCACGCCTTGCTTTTCAAGCAAATCCTTGCAAAACGCCATCGAATCGCTATTTACGGCTTTAATGTTTATAAACAAATAAAATGCGCCCTGTGGCAGACGCACTTCAAGCGATTTTATTTCGTTGATTAGCTTGTGAGCGAGGTTTCGGCGATTTTGGAATGCTTGGATAAAATTCTCCGCATCAATATTGCAATCCCCACTAAGTGCAGGGATACTCGCTCTTTGCGCGATTGAGTTGATATTTGCGGTGCTTTGGGATTGCAGATTATTCATTAGCTTAACTAGCTCTTTGTCCTTTGTGGCGGCATATCCCACGCGCCACCCAGTCATTGCAAAACTTTTGCTTAGCCCATTTATGGTAATAGTGCGTTTTAGCGCGTCCGCATTTATCGCACCCGCCGAAGTGTAAGCGACATTGTCATACACTAACTTTTCATAAATCTCATCGCTTATTACGGCAATGTCCGTGCCTTTTAGGACGGCATAAAGCGATTCTAGCTCGTCCTTGCTATACACCATACCTGTGGGATTTGAGGGCGAGGTTAGGACAAGCAATTTTGTTTTTTTTGTGATAGCGGACTGCAAATCTTTGGCGGTGATTTTAAAGTTATTTTCCTCACTCGTTTCGATAATCACATTTTTGCCACCAAAATAGCTTGTAAGCTCGGGGTAGGTAACCCAATAGGGTGCGGGAATAATTACCTCATCGCCCTTATCTACAAGCGCGGCAAATACATTAAAAAGCGCGTGTTTTGCGCCGTTGCAGACAATCACTTCGCTTGGCTCGTAATTTAGGGCGTTTTCGCGTTGCAATTTTTCGCAAATGGCTTTTTTTAGCTCATTTATGCCTGAAACCTGCGTATATTTGGTAAATCCGCTATTTATGGAGCGAATCGCCTCATCTTTTATGCCCTTTGGCGTGTCAAAATCTGGCTCTCCCGCCGAAAAGCTCAAAATATCTTTGCCTTGCGCTTTTAAATCCCGTGCTAACGAGCTTATAGCGATTGTTAGTGATTCATTTAGCCTTTTGATTCGGTTTGAGTATGTCATTTTTCCGTCCTTTTATTTAATTTTGATTTCGCAAAATCTCCGCAATTTCTTTGGCGTGGTAGCTGATGATTATATCCGCTCCCGCGCGTTTAAAGCTGTGCATAATCTCACACAACATTGCCTCATATTCCACAAGCCCTGCTTTGGCGGCATTTTTTAGCATTGCATACTCGCCACTGACATTATACACGGCAAGTGGCAAAAGCGTTTTCTCTCTAATGTCGCGCACAATGTCTAAATAAGCAAGTGCAGGTTTTACCATTAAAATATCTGCGCCCTCACTCTCATCAAGCAACGATTCGCGAATCGCCTCGAATCGATTGGCTGGATTTTGCTGATAGGTTTTTCTGTCCCCAAAGCTAGGCGCGGAATTTGCCACATCGCGGAATGGTCCATAAAATTTAGAGGCAAATTTCGTAGAATAGCTCATAATGATTTTATCCCCCAAATCACTTGAATCTAGCGCATCGCGAATCGCCCTAACTTGCCTATCCATCATCGCACTTGGCGCGATAATGTCCGCGCCACTTTGCGCTAAAATCACAGCTTGTTTTGCCAAAATCTCAAGCGTTTTGTCATTATCCACAACTCCATTTTCATCTAAAATCCCGCAATGTCCGTGTTCTGTGTATTCACAAAAGCACAAATCCGCGCTTATGATGATTTCTTTCCCAAATCGCGCCACAATTTCGCGAATCGCCTTTGCCACAATGGCATTTTCGTGGAGCGCACTAGAGCCTACGCTATCTTTAATCTCAGGGATTCCAAAAAGCATAATGTGATGAATCCCGCATTTTAGCGCGATTTCGCACTCACGCACAATATTATCCACGCTTAGCTGGTAAATGCCCTCCAAGCTAGAGATTTCATTGCGAATCCCATTGCCCTCCACAACAAAAAGCGGGTAAATAAAGTCTTTTATATTTAGGCGATTTTCTTGTAAAATCTCGCGGATATGTTTATTGCCTCTAAGTCGCCGAAGTCGCATTTTTCGCCTTTTTGATAGATTTATTTTTGGATTCCAAATTGCGGATTATACAATTTTTTATGTAAAAATAATGACAATTTTGCTCATATTTATGCGTAAATTCATAGCCCTGCGCCAAAATGGTGTGTTTTATGATATACATTCCAAGTCCTAGCCCACGAAGCGCGTTATTTGTGCCGTCATCGTAAAATGGCTTGAAATATTCGTTAATGTCATTTTTAAACGGCGCACCCTCATTTTGCACCACTAAGTCGGCGTTTTCCACAAAAATCCGCACTTTTTTATTGGTGGAATATTTAAAGGCATTATCTACAAGATTTTTGACACTTAAGCTCATTAGCTCAAAGTCGCCCACAATCATAGCGTTACGATTTTCTAAAATCACTTTGCGCGGTCTATCATACTCGATAATTAGCATTTTATTGACTTCTTGCATTAGATTCGTAAGGCTAAATTCGCTTTTTTGCACTTGGTAATTATTTGTATCGATTTTTTCCACCATTGCGAGATTATTGATGATTTCATTTAATCGCTTAAAGATTGAATCAAGGCGCACTTTTACTTTGGTATTACTAGGCGAATCTTCTAGCATTTCAATGACTAAAAAGCCCTTTGTGATGGGCGTTTTTAGCTCGTGCATTATGGAGCGCAAAAAAAGCGTCCTAGCTTTTGCGCTGTCGCCCAAAATCTTAGCCGCACGGGTGAATTCCGCGCTTAAAGAGCCGATTTCGTCATTATTATTGGCAATGGTTTGGATATTCATATCGCCACGCGAAAATTTTAACACTTCCTTACGCAGACTTCTAAGTGGCAGTAGCGAATCTAACACGATAATATAAAAAAATACAAGCGTGATAAATGCGATAAGCGCGATAATGTAGTAATTCGTATAGCTTGGGACTTCCCTATAATCGCTAAAAAGAAAAGTTTCGCCCGTAATCGTATCGTGCAGTGCGATATAAAAATGCGAATCGATTTCTTGCAAGTTTGTAGCAATGAAGCTATTTATGCCACGCAACACAAAATATTTGTTTTTATGCTGTGAGCGAATCGCTGGGCTCATTTCCTCAAAAAAATTCAGCGACCTTAGGTAATCTTTAAGCGAATCGATGCTTTCCCCCGCGATGATGAGATTATCAATAATGGTGATTGTGGTATTAAATCGCTCTTTTATCACCTGCTCATCGCGAATCTTTTGCGCCGCGATAAAATAAAGCACAAAAAATACAAAGCAAATAGAACTAAAAACGAATAGGAGTGTAACTTTTGTGATAATAGAATCTTTTAATCATTTTGATTTCCCCCTTTTTAGTTTTAGCATTGCTATTTTAGCAAAAAAATAGCGCAGATTCGCCACTATGAATTTATTTTAGATTCGATAAAATGCGATTCGCACAAAAAAATAAGCGATTCGTGCAAAAAAATAAGCAAAATCCTGCGCGGAAGTATTTTTGATGAGAAATCGGGGTTGCGTAGCCACGAGCGAGGAAATAAGACTGAGAGTCTATTGACGAAGCGAGTGGCAAGTCTCCCCGATTTATCACAAAAAGACAATCGCGCATTTTAAGGAAATTTAT
>JBNMJF010000049.1:0-9135 GCA_050873665.1 Helicobacteraceae bacterium | reverse complement strand
TCTTTATCCTAGCGGCATTTCTCACGCCACCCGATGTTATCACGCAATTTTTGATGGCAATCCCGCTCATTTTGCTTTATGGCATATCCATAATCATCGTCCGCTTCGTAAATCCCGAGCCACAAGATGATGAGTAGCCTTGCGCCAAATGCGATTGGTGTGGCGAATCCGCTACGCCACAAAAATCCCAAAGATTTGAGTGCCTATGATTACGCGTTAGATTCGCGCCTAATCGCCCAAAAGCCGACTTTGCCAAAAAGTGCGGCAAAGCTACTAGTCTATGATAGGGCGCGTGATAAAATTACGCACACGACTTTTGCGCGACTTTGGGATTTTGTCCCGCCAAAGTGCCTAATCGTGCTAAATGATACACAAGTCATTCGTGCGCGAATCTACGGCGCAAAGCCTAGTGGCGCAAAAATCGAGCTTTTGTATCATAGCAAATGCGATGAATCTGGGCGATTTTTGGTGCAGATTCGCGGAAAAGTCAAAGTAGGCGATTGGGTGATTTTTAGCGGTGGCGTGGTGGCAAAGGTGGTGGAGCTACGCGAAGATGGGCTTAGAGTCGTGGAATTTTATGAAGTGATAAATGGGGTGGATTTGGGCAATTCGCGTGATTTGGATTCGCCAAATGTGGATTTGCGCGACTTGGATTTGGGCAAATTAGATTCGCGCCATTTAAAAATGCTAGATTTCCCCGCGCTAATGGCGTTTTTAGAGATTCACGGGCATATTCCGCTCCCGCCTTACATTAAGCGCGATGATAACGAATCGGATTCGCAACACTATCAAAGCATTTTCGCCAAAAATTTAGGCTCAATCGCCGCGCCCACCGCAAGTCTGCACTTAGATACTAGCGATATGAGTGAGATTGCGAAACGCCCACATTGCTTTGTGAGCCTACATATCGGGGCTGGGACATTTTTTGGCGTGGAGACACGCGACATTACGGCGCATAAAATGCACAAGGAGAGCTTTTTTGTCTCTAGCGATTCGGCAAATGCGATTATGAATGCAAATGAGATTTTGTGCGTGGGGACGACTGCGACAAGGTGCGTGGAGTTTTTGGCAAAAAACTTGCAAAAATCTGCTAAAGATTTTAGCGGTGAATGTGATATTTTCATAAATCCACTAAATCCGCCTATAAAAACTTCGCATATTTTGACAAATTTTCACTTGCCAAAATCCACGCTCATTATGCTTGTAGCGGGATTTATCGGTATTGAAAAAACACTTGAAATCTATCAAATCGCCCAAGATTTAGAATACAAATTTTACTCTTATGGCGATGGAATGTTAATATTGTAGGTTGATACT
Organism: Helicobacteraceae bacterium; assembly: GCA_050873665.1. Lineage (GTDB taxonomy): Bacteria > Campylobacterota > Campylobacteria > Campylobacterales > Helicobacteraceae > NHYM01. The sequence goes on along the minus strand of JBNMJF010000049.1, from coordinate 7,818 downwards.
ATGAAAAATATAAGTAATTTGATAGATTTGCATAAACAATCTTTTGAAATTTTTTGCAATGAGCTATTACTATGGAGCAAAACGCATAATATCACGGGCTACAAAACTACAAATGATATTATGCAAAATATCGCAGATTCACTGCGTCCGTTAGAGTTTATCGGCGATTTTACAAATGCGGTGGATATTGGGAGTGGCTGTGGATTTCCTGCGATTCCTTTGGCGATTTGCAATAGTGATAAAGATTTTATGCTTGTCGAGCCAAATGCAAAAAAAGCAAGTTTTTTGAAAATAATATCAATGCACTTGGGGCTAAAAAATGTGGTGATTTTAAAAGAGCGCATAGAGAGTGTCCAAAGTGTGCAAATAAGCGATTTAATCACTTCTCGCGCGGTGGATAAGGCAGAAACTATCATCACAATGTCCGCGCATTTGCTATCAAATAACGGATACTTTTTATTATATAAAAGTGCGAGTGAGTTTAGCGATAAGACGCAAAGTAACGAATCTCAAGGCGAAAATTTTTCAAAAATATTTTATTTTTATAAATCCAAAAGCGAAGCATTGACTTACGCAAAAAGCAAAATGAAGTGAGGTAGAAAAATGGGAAAATTACTGATATTTTTGGCAATAATTGTGGCGATATATTTTCTATTTTTTAGAAAAAAGAGTGTGAAAAATGATGCGCAAAATAGCAATGAAATCTCCTTTGAAATGGTGGAATGCGCCACTTGTGGGACATACATATCCAAAGACGAGGCGATAAAAAAGGGCAATAAATATTTTTGCAATGCAAAATGCCTAAGCGAGTAGTGGCGCAAATGCTTGATTTGCAAAATACCCACACATTTCGCCATTGCTTTGGCAAATCTATAGATTCGCGCAAAAGCAATCGCAAATGCTTTTCAAATCCGCTTTGCAAACTTTACTGCTTCCATTGTGTCCTTAAAGATAAATTTGCTATATTGCTCCAAATCCGCTCGTAGCCCATATCCGCATAGCACACCAAGCCCTATGATTCCAGCGTCTTTCGCCGCTATCAAGTCCAAAATCGTATCGCCAATCATAAAGGCATTATGCGCCTCTGCGTTTATGCCTAAGCCTTGCATTCCCGCCAAAGCCTTTAGTATCGGCTCTTTGTGTGGCTTTGGATTGATTACATCATTTTTGCCAATCATCACGCTAAAGTGCTTCGCCACGCCAAAATGTGCCAAAAGTTTCCTACTTGAATCGCTTGATTTAGTCGTTACAATGCCAAGACTTGCAAATTCACTTGCCATTTTTATCGCTTCCACCGCGCCATCAAGCATTTTTGTCTTTGCGTTGTGAATCTGCATATAATGCGCCTTGTAATCCGCGCATAATTGTGCGATTCGCTCACGCTCTGCGCCCAAAAAGGCAAACATATCATCAAGCGGATAGCCGATATATTGCGCCACTTCCGCCTTGCTTTTGGGTGGCATTTTGTGCTTTTCAAACACCACGCAAAAGCTCTCATAAATCGCGTCTGTCGAATCAATCAGCGTTCCGTCCATATCAAACAAAATGATTTTTGTCATTTTAACCCCTTAAATTCGTATTTTAGCACGATTATGCTAACGATAAAGGCGCAAGAAAGCGCGATTGGGTAACTCGCCCAAATGCCACTCACGCCGTAGATTCGCGCCATAATCGGCAGAAAAATCGCCATAAATATGAGATTGTGGCACAGCGAGATGATGACAGAGCCTTTGATTCGCCCGATTGCTTGTAAAAATGCGGCAGAGATTATGTCAAATCCCACGAATAAATATCCTAAAAAGTAGATTCGCGCCGCAGCCACCAAATCTGGCAAAATCGCGCTTTCGCTTGGCTTAAGAAAGATTCGCGCGATTTGTGGCGTGTAAAAAAATATGACTACATAAATGGCGATTCCAAAGATGAGCGCGAATGTTATGGCGATTTTAAAGCTCTCTCTAACGCGATTTAGCAACTTTGCGCCAAAGTTGTAGCTCACAATAGGCTGAAGTCCGTGCGACAAAGCCAAAATGCACCCAAAGCACACCGAGCTAACATAAAGCATAATGCTTAGAATCGCAATGCCCTGCGTGGAATCTAGGCTTGATAAAAGCAGATTCATAAATAAAATGATGATTCCAAAGGCAAACTCCGACATTGATGGCGAAATCCCGCTGATTAGCGACTTTTTAAATGCGCTTATGGAAAAAACGAGCATAAACCACAGCTTTCCGTCCTTGCAAAGAAAATGCTTTAAGATAATCACTAGCCCGACAAAATGCCCAAGTATCGTGCTAAACGCCGCGCCAAACATTCCCCAATGCCACACAAAAATAAAAATGTAATTTAAGATAATATTGCAAATAGAGCCTACGACAAAGGAAATCATCGTAAGATTCGGGGCTTTGTCGTTTCTAGCAAAAGAGCAAAGCACGGATTGCGCCATTATCACCGCGCCACCTAGCAAAATCACGCCCAAATATTCCACCAAATACGGCATTAGCTCATCATTCGCACCCAAAGCCCTTGCGGTGGCTTCCCTAAAGATAAATAGCACAACGCCCAAAATTATGCCAAAAATTATGGTAATGTAAATGGTAGAGTTAAAGATGATTCGCGCCTTTAGGGGCTTCCCTGCGCCTAAAGACATACTCGCTAACGCTGCCCCGCCGATTCCAAAAAGTAGCTCAATGCCTGTAAAAAATGTAAAAATCGGCACAGATAGCCCAATCGCAGCAAGTCCTAGCTCACCAATGCCCTGTCCCACGAAAATCCCATCGACTATGACATAAGTCGAAAGCACCAGCATACTCACAAATGCGGGGAGCGAGTATGAGAAAAATAGGCGCAAAATGTTGCCGTTGCGTAAGTCTAATCTTTCTTTTTTGGGGATTTGTAGCTCTGTCTCTTGCGTGGCGTTTTGTGGCATTTGGCGTCCTAAAATGTGATAAAAATTTATTAAAAAAATTAGCGCGGATTGTAGCTAAAATGGGTTTAAAATTTATGGATTTAAAAATTTATGGCGCGAATCAAAGCTGCTTTAAAAACGCTTCGATTTTGCTTTGCAAATCGCGGATATTGCCCACATTTTCGATGACAAAGTCCGCCATTTGCCTTTTTGCCTCAATATCCATTTGATTTGCTAAGCGCGTTTGCGCTTCATCTGCGCTTAGATTATCGCGCTTTTGGATTCGTGCAAGTTGCAATTCTTTTGGCGCATAGATTAGCAATGTGCGGGGGATTTCATAGCCTTCATTACGCGCTTTTAGCTCAAAAAATAGCGGAATATCGATAAAATACAAAATGCCCTGCGATTCTAACTTTTGCGCCTCTTTTTTAACTTCGGCGCGGATTTTGGGGTGTAAAATCGCTTCTAATGTCGCTAATTTTGCTTTGTCGTTAAAAACGATTGCGCCTAATTTTTTGCGATTGATGCGCGAGTTTGATTTGAGTGAATCTTTGCTTGATTCGCCTAAATTGAGCTTAGATTCGCGCGAATCTACGCTCGATTCGCTTGAATCACACTCCAAAATCTTGCTCCCAAATGCGCCTACAATCTCATCTTTGCTTTGCTCTAATGCTTTGTGTGCGATTGAATCTGTGTCAATTATGCTGTATCCGTGCAATTTTAGGATATTACACGCGGTGCTTTTGCCTGTGGCGATGCCGCCTGTAATAGCAATAGCATTCTTAAAAGATGCGTTTGTCTTTTTGCGATAAATCGGGGAGTTTGCCACTCGCTTCGTCAATAGACACAAAGTCTTATTTCCTCGCTCGTGGCTACACAACTCCGATTTCTCATCAAAAATACTTCCGCACCCATCATCTTTTTGATAGATTTTATATATGCTTACTGCCCTTGATTTTTCGTAATCGCCCTCATTGACGGGTCATCTTGCAACACCGTGGCGTTTCTATCCATATATTCCTTTTCAGTGCCGACTTTATGCTCGACAAAGTCCTTATTTGCCTCTTGCATTATGCCTTTTGTCGCACTTGCCGCCTCATTTAAGAAAGGAATCTGCTCTTTTTTGATAAATGTGTAGTATCCTACCACGCCCACCGCGCCTAGCACGATTAGTTTGCCTATATTGCTCATTGTTTCTCCTTTGTTTAATTTGTGTTTAAATTCTAAAATCGGCGATTCTACCATAATAATTCAAAATCTATATTATAATATGCTTTTTGAAAACGAATTTTTGAAAGGCAAAATATGCAAAAAACTATTAAATTATTACAAGAAAACGGCGAGTTAAAAATCATCGATGAGCCACTAGATATTGAGTTAGAAATCCCACATATTGCCTATATTGAGGTAAAAAAGAGCGATTCAAAAGCATTGCTTTTTACAAATCCCATTTGCAAACGCACAAATACAAAATTCAAAATTCCTGTATTTATGAATATTTTTGGTTCTTTTAAAAGATTGGAGCTTTTAGGCATAAATGCCGAAGCGATTTCGCAAAATATCAGCGATTTTACGCGCCTAACCGCGCCTAAAAATTTGCGTGAGATTCTATCCAAACTCCGTCTTTTTGGTAGCTTACGCTTTTTGCGTCCAAAAAAAGTCCGCTCCAAATGGCATAAGATTATCCCAAAAAATGAAGTGGATTTATTTTCGCTACCCATTCTAAAAACTTGGGAAAATGATGGCGGTAGATTTATCACTGCAGGGCAGATTTACACGCATAGCATTGATGGTGCGATGAAAAATTTAGGAATGTATCGACTGCAAGTTTATGATAAAAATCACTTGGGAATGCACTTTCAAATCCACAAAGATTCGATGATTTTTGTGGAGCAGTATAAAAAAGCAGGGCAAAAAATGCCTGTCGCTGTGGGAATCGGAGGCGACCCGCTATATACTTGGTGCGCCCAAGCTCCGCTACCATTAGGCATTTATGAGCTAATGCTGTATGGATTCATACGAAAGATTCGCCCAAATTTGCGCAAATGCGTGTCAAATGACATTTTTGTGCCTAGTGATTGCGACATAGTGATAGAGGGATTTATCGACCCAAATGATATGCGCGATGAAGGACCATTTGGCGACCACACGGGCTATTACACGCCTATTGAAAAATATCCTGTAATGGAAGTGGAAAATATTTTATTAAAGGAAAATCCCGTGTATTTGGGAGCTGTCGTAGGTAAGCCACCTTTGGAGGACAAATATTTGGGTTATGCCACGGAGCGCATATTTTTGCCACTATTAAAGACTACAAGTCCCGCGCTGGTGGATTATTATATGCCTGAAAATGGCGTTTTTCATAATCTCATCTTGGCAAAAATCGCGCCCAAATATCCCTCTCACGCACAGCAGATAATGCACGGATTTTGGGCTATGGGGCAGATGAGCTTTGTCAAACACGCCATTTTTGTCCCGCAAGACGCACCAGAGCTGACAAATCACAGCGCAATCACGGAATTTATCCTAAATAATTTTGACATTAACGCGCTTTTCATCTCACACGGAATCTGCGATGCACTCGACCACTCATCGCCAAAATTTGCGCAAGGCGGGAAGTTAGGCGTTGATTGCACCAATGGCGCACCGCCATATCAAGCACCCACAATCTTAAGCGATGATGAGCTTTTTGCCAAAATCGCGCAAAATTACGGCGAGTCGGTGGTTTTAAGGCAGTATTTCACTCACACTAAAAATCCTATCATTTTGCTTGGTGTAAATAAAAAATCCCGCGTTTTGGGGCATATAGACGCATTTGATTCAAACTTTTGTCGCGTTGTATTCGTGCTAGATTCGCATAATAATGATTTGGAAAATCCATATATGTGCCTGTGGCGCGTGGTTAATAACATTGATGCGGTGCGTGATATTGTGGTGAAAAATAATGTCGCGCTCATTGACGCCACGCAAAAAGGGGCGATTGATGGCTTTACGCGTGAGTGGCCAAATGATGTGGATTGCAACGCGGAGGTGCTAGAAAAGCTCGTAGATTTGGGTATAATTACGAAAGATTTGTGGCGCAAATTTTACATTGACAAATCTTATGCGACTGAAAAAATTTAATAAAAAGGATTAGAAATGCTTAAAAGCGTATTAAAAATGGCGTGTGGCGCGGTAGTTTGTGCGATATTTTTTGTAGCGTGTGGCGATGAATCTAAGGGCGAATCTAGTGGCGAATCAAATGCCGAATCTAATGCGACAAAAAGCATTGAATCAAACACCACAAAAAGCGCGGATTCAAGCGCGAAAGTCGAATCAAACTCAAAAGATTCGCCTACAAACCCTAAAGATTTGACAAAAGATTCAAGCAAATCCACAGATTCGCCACAAAATACGGCGATTCAAGCCAAAAATCCCAAAGATTTATATAAAAAATGTATCGCTTGTCACGGCGCAAGAGGCGATAAAGTCGCCCCCGGAAGTGCGGGAAATATCACAATCGCGGATTTGAGTAAGAGCATTTTGATTGCGGATATGAAAGGCTACCGCGCCAAAACGCTTAGCAAAGGTGGCACGGCGGCGATTATGTATCTCCAAGCAAATGGGCTGAGTGATGAGGATATTGAGATTTTGGGCGAGTATATTTCTAACTTTAAAAAGTAGATTCGCGCAAAAATGAAAACGCTAAATCGCCTTGTGGTAGCGGAATATGAAAAGGACGGCTCGAAATTTTTGGCGCATTTAGCCCCTGCAAAGAGTGCGGATAGCCTTTTGGGCGAATTGCAAGAAAAGCACAAAAAAGCCGTGCATTTTGTCCGCGCAAGTCGAGCGCTAAATGAATTTAGCCAAATCGTTGAATCTAGTAGCGATGATGGCGAACCAAAGGGTAGCTCGGGTGTGCCAGTGCTAAATGTGCTTCGTGGCAAGGAGCTAATAGAGTGCGTTTGCATTGTGGTGCGGTATTTTGGCGGGAAACTGCTAGGCGTGGGTGGGCTTGTCCGCGCGTATAGCAACGCCACGCTTTTGGCGGTGGAAAATGCCCAATCGCTTGGGGGAATCGCCGATTTTATCCCGCGCCAAATCCACAAAATTTCATTGCCATTTAACGCCATAAATCACGCCAAATATCTATCCACCAAAATGGGCGCAAATATCCTAAATATCGCGTTTTTAAGTGATAACGCTGAGATTACAATCGAATGCGAAGATAAAGTTTTCGCCAAATTTATAGCGACAATCGGCGCAAAATCTACGCTATAATGCGCCAATATTTTTCTTAAGGAAACCAAATGCGCCTATCAAATCTACTAAAGCACAAAAACGCCCCGCTATACGCGCTAATCGCGCTACTAATATTTATCTTTGCCGTGCGTCTAATAAGCCTATCACTCTACCCGCTGATGAGCACCACAGAAGCGCGATATGCGGAAATGTCGCGCAAAATCTTAGAGCTAAATGAATGGATAGTGCTTTTTTACTACGACTATGATACGCCATTTTGGGGCAAACCACCGCTTAGCTTTTGGGCGAGTGCGGTGAGTATGTGGCTCTTTGGCGTGAATGAATTTGGGGCAAGATTCGCGCCATTTGTCTTTGGCGTGATGAGTTGCGCTTTGTTTTTTGTGTGGAATTTTAGGCGCGAAGTGGGTGAAAGCAAGGCATTGCGCCCGATTGCCTGTGCGGTGATTTTAAGTAGCACGGGGATTGGATTTGTCGCTAGTGGCGCGGTGATGACGGACGAAGCACTATTATTCTGTGTAATGCTATGTATGATAAGTTTTTGGAAATGTGCGGCGGGCAATTCGTCTTTAGAATTACATTCCGCAGATTTTAGGATTTTCGGGGCTTCGCAGACACCAAGTCTAGTCTCAGCCCCAAAAATCCCAAAAAACTACGAAAGCCAAACCGAAAAT
>JBNMJF010000048.1:0-9136 GCA_050873665.1 Helicobacteraceae bacterium | reverse complement strand
GCGAATCACGCAAAAATCTGCTTTGATTATTTAAAAGCGCAAATAGAGCGCACAAAAGCGCGACTTTTTGTGATTTTTGGCGAGGAAGTGGCGCATTTTACGCTAGAAAATGACGAATCGCTAGAAATTTTGCGCGGACGAATCCTAAGCGCAAATCAAAGGAATTTTATAGTAACATTCCACATTGGCGATTTGCTGAAAAATCAAAGCCTTAAAAAACTCGCACTTAGCGACTTTAATGTCGCAAAAGATTATTTGGCAAAAATTAAAAATTAGGGGAAAATAATGTTTAGATTCATCAAAATAGTGGCGATTGTGGGGGCGTTTTTGTGTGCGTCATCGCAGATTGCAAGTGCGCAAAGCAATGTTTTTTCAAATATTCCTGTGGCAAAAATCGAGTTTATCAACCTAAATACCGAGCCTTGCAGTAAGTCCTGTTTGAAAGATTTGGCAAAGAGTAAAAAAATCTTTTCGTTTATGGCGCGATTTGATAAAAAAATCGATGATGAGGATTTGCAAAATCTTATGGTGGCTTACAGCAAACAAATCGGGCTTTATTATCGTGTCCGCTTTGATTTGTTAGAAAATAAATTAGAAGTCGCGTTGCTAATCCCGCGCAAAACCATTGGCAAATACTCGCTAACCACGATTGACACGATATTATCGTATTTGGCGTTTAGAGATATTGACTTTCGATTCAAAGTCTTTGATAGCGTTGATGAAAAGGCGGAATCGCTTAGCCGTGCGATAGATTCGCTACAAAAAGAGAAGTTTAATTTTATCATCGCGGTTTTATCCAAAGAGCAAAATCTGCCAATGTTGCAAAATATCAATCTCCCCATTTACATTCCCACGCTTAAAAAGCCACAAAATTGGGACGGCGGGGATAATATCATATTTGGGGGAATCGACTATGACGCCCAAATACAGCTACTTTTAAAGGAGGCGAATCGCAATAGTCTTATCGCCTACAATGATGATTCGGCGTTAGGTGCGATGATAGGCAAATCTTTGGAGACGCAAGTCGCCCAAAGTGGTAAATTTAATTTTTATCAAGAAGTCGTTACAAACAAGGACGCGGCGAATTTCAGCGCGAATCTTACGCGTAGGCAGACAAGCATTGCCAATGGCAATCTTTTCCTAAATACGCGCATTATCATCTCAGGGCTACTTTTAAGCCAAATAGGGCTTTTAAAGCAAATGCCAAATAAGATTTTCTCCACGCAAATAAATTACAATCCAGCGATTTTATCACTTTTGCGTGGCATAAATACGCGCAACTTAGTCATCGCAAACTCCATTGGCAAGGTAGATTCGCGCCTTGTCGAATATGGCAGTTTGCTATCAAGCGACATAAAATACGATTGGGTGAATTACTCAACCGCACTTGGCGTGGATTTATTCTTAAGCAAAATGAAAGATGACATAAAGCGATATTTTAGCGAGGATTTGGACGATTCGCAGATTGCCTATCAAACGAAGCTTTATGGCATTGCAAATGGTGCATTTGCGCAATATTAGATTTGGCAAAGGTTATTAGATTTTGCGAAAAAAAGAGCGAATCAAAGCCATTGAAAGCGCGTTTTTAGAGCATTACAAAGGCGCAAAAACAGAGCTAAAATTTACAAATCTCTATGAGCTAACGATTTGCGTGATTTTATCGGCGCAATGCACCGATAAGCGCGTGAATCTTGTAACTCCTGCGCTTTTTTCGCGCTACCCAAGCGTCCAATCTCTCGCAAACGCAGACATTGATGAGGTTAAAGAGCTAATTAAATCCGTGTCATTTTTTAATAATAAAGCAAAAAATATCATCACAATGGCAAAAAGCGTGGTTGAGCGATTCGGCGGGGAGATTCCGCTAAATGCGGAGGATTTAAAATCACTTTCAGGCATTGGGCAAAAAACCGCAAATGTCATTTTGCTTGAATTTTGCGATGCGAATGTGATGGCAGTGGATACGCATGTATTTCGCGTATCGCATAGGCTTGGGCTAAGCCGTGCAAAGAGCGCCGAAGCTACTGAGGCAGATTTAAATAAGATTTTTTTGCATAATCGTGGCAATCTGCACCAAGCCTTTGTGCTTTTTGGTCGATATATCTGCAAAGCCCTAAAGCCAGAGTGTGAGAAATGTTTTGTTTATGATTTTTGCAAAGACAAAGCCAAAAAGTCCAAAATTAAGATATAATGCGATTTAAATTTTTTGTGGAGTAAAGCTAATGAATATACTGCAAAATGCGTTAGTTTGTGCGATTAAGGAATCGATGGGATTTGATTTGGAGCAGGATTCCACACCGCATGAGACGGCGTATAGTTCAAAAATCACACTAGAAAACAAACACTTTATCATTTCGATGAATAAGCCACTACTTGCGCGATTCGCAAATGATTTTTTGGATTCGCCAAATCCTAGCAATGACACTATGATTGACATTGCCAAAGAGTTGGCGAATCTCATCTTAGGCAAGGCAAAAGTGCTATTTGAGGAAAGCGGACACATACTAAAGTTAGGAATCCCCGAATTTATCGGCTGGGAATACATATCAAACTATGAGAACGCTTTTAGCTATAAATTTGAAGATATGAAAATTTGCATTTATGAGATGAAGTGATGGCAGACGAGCAAAGCGACATTAGCAATATCCTAGATGACAGGCTAGTCCATAACGAAAAGGACATAGAGTTAGCAAATTATCTCCAAGAGATGATGAATAGCTACTCTGGACTACTTGATATGGATATTATTTTTCGCTCTGAGTTAGGTAGCACGAAAATTAGCTTAGAAGAAATCCTAAAATTTGAAAAAGGCACGGTGATTGACTTGCAAAAACCCGCAGGGGAAAGCGTGGAGGTTTTTGTAAATGATAGAATCATCGGCAAAGGCGAGGTTATGGTATATGAAAAAAGCCTCGCAATCCGCATAAACGAAATCCTAGATAGCAATGCAATCATTTACTATCTCACCAAAGAGAAACATTAAAGGCACGAATCTTGCGCGATTCGCGTTAGTTTTTTTCGCGCTTTTTGCCAATGTATGCGCTTTGTCCGCTACCGATGCGAATTTACGCGATGTCAATATTAAGGGCAATAAAGAAAAATTAGAGATTTTATTGCTTTTAGATTCGGCGTTTGAAAATCGCGTGGTGAAGGAAGATTCGCGCGGATTTTCAAGCATAATATTTAAAAATCTAAACTACACCAAAAATAAGCTATCCACAAAATCACAGCTAGTAAAAAATATCGAAATTTTCGCGCGTGGCAACGATGTCTATGTCGTGCTAGGCGAGGAGGATTTGGACTTGCGCTTTGATATTGCCGTGCTAAATAGCCCAAATGCGCTAAAAATCGTCCTTACGCCCAAAACTACCATTACGCAAGAAATGCTAATAAAGGAAATCCCTAATGAGATTAGCGCGGATTTTGGCGCGAATCAAAGCGCGAATCGTAGCGCAGATTCAAGTGCGAATCAAAGCCTAGAAGATTCCATAAACGCTCTAAAAACGCAAAATCAGCTCCTAACGCCAAGCAATTCTGTTGAATCTTGGCGATACGCGCTTGTGATAGCGATTTTAGTCGCACTTATCATCGCGCTACTAATCGCCAAAAAACGCACCCAAAATCAAAGCCCAAAAAGTTTGGTCAGCTATTTCAAAAAGCCCCAAATCACGCTCACACAAAGCATAAATATCGATATGAAAAATAAAATCATCATTTTGGATTCGGCGGACAACACTTATATCCTCTTTGTCGGGCAACACAACGCCTTTGTCATCGATAGTATCGCCAAAAAGCGCAAGGAGGATTTGCCCCAAATCATCACAGATAAGGAAAATAAAATCACAAATATGCTAAATGCCTATAAAGATTCGCAACAAATGGCGAATCTTGGGGCGAATCTTAAAGCGCAGGGCGCGAATCGTAGCGCGAATCCTAGCATTGCTAACGCAAATAGTGTGAGCGAATCAAAGGACGATGATGAATAAAATCTTACAAAACAATCGCTCTATTTGGCTAAAAAGCCTTATGATTTCGTTAGCGATTCACGCGCTTGTGGGCGTTTTGGCGTTTATTTTTTTGGAAAAAAGCAATGATTTGTTTAAAAAAAATGAGCCACAAAAAGTGCGCCTAAATTTCAAGCGCGGTGGCGATAGCGCAATCAAAGATAGCAAATACAAAGAAAACACCGCAATCCCGCAACACGCAACGCAAATGGCGCAGGAATTGCTAAAAAATGCGGTAGATTCGGGCGATTCGAGTAATTCAAGCGATTCGCAAATGCCACAGATTTTGACAATGCCAAATGATTTAAGCAAAGCCCAAAATCCCCGCGAATCTAACAAAGGCGCGGATTTGGGCGCACAATCGCTAAATCTCTCCAATCTCCAAATCTATGATAATGCGAGTGTCAATCCCAATGTGCGAGAGATGAAATACAAACAGGCTTTGCGATATATCGCGGCACAGGCGATTCCAAGCGACCAAAAGAGAGAGATTATCGACTTATACGGCGATGAGTTAGGCGACTATGGATTGGCGGAGATTGACTTTTTGGTTAATAATCTGCGCGATATAGGGCGAATCACGCAGTATCATATCAATCGGCGGGGCTATCCTAGAGAGGCGGCGATTTTAGGGCAGAGTGGCAAAAATGTCATCGAATTTTATCTGCACCCCAATGGCGATATTTCCGAGCTTCGCGTGGTTTCTAGCTCGAATTCAATCATTTTGGATAATGATATGCAGACAAATATTAAAGTCGCCTTTAGGGAATATCCGCGCCCCACCACAAAGGTAAAAATCCGCTTTTTTATGACATACACGCACACAATCAATCCAAATGATTATAGATAAATGCGTTGTGAATTTGGGCGAATCTGCGAATTATAAGCGAATCTCAACCACGAATCGTTTCACAATGAATGGTTTGTAGGTAAATTCTCGCAATGATGAATCCATTACCTTGTCATTGCGAGAATTTGCGTTAAGCAAATTCGTGGCAATCCAAAAAAAATAAAAAATGGATTGCTTCGCTCGTTGCACTCACTCGCAATGACGGCGTGAAAAATTAGTCAGCGAGAAAAATGAGATTAGCAATTTGTTGCTTTTTGCTTTTGATTTTTGGATTCACATACGAATCTAAAATCACTTTTTATCTTTTTCTAATTTCTCTAATTTTCCAAGTTTCCACAGATATAAATCCAAATCTCTAAAGCTACAATCTAACTCAAATTTTTCTATAAACAAACGCAAAATTTCTCTATATCTAGGATAAGTTTCAAGCGTCCAATCATCATCGCTAAATTCTGTAAATGGATAAAGTTTATTGAAATCTTTTAGCTTTTTACACACGATACTATCATAAATCGCGTAATCATTGCGCTTATACACCATACAATTATGCAACGCGCAGTATTTACTCGCAAATGAGTAAAGTTTGATTTCTTTATCGCTCTTGCCAAAAATTGCTAATTCACGCACCAAATCCGTATCCCATTTTTGAATGCGCGAATCAAAATCTTTTATATTTAGGATTTTTTCAGCAATGTCTGGGATTTTGATATTTTTAGTGGCATTTGTGCTATAAAAATTATCAAGGCAACCTATTTTGATGATAACTTCAAGTAGATTTGTGTTATTTTTATATTGATTAAAAATCAAATCTAACGCTTTAGTTTCTAATGCATAATGCCTAACTTCGCCTTTAGTTTCCCAAATATCATTGATTCGCTTCATATCATCTTTGCTGGGCTTATTGATTTGCATTGTGATTTCCTTCTGCATTTTCTTTGTTTTCTTGTAAGTATAATAATTGTCGCCTAAATTCTAATGGATTAGCTATGAATTTTACTGGCGATGAACTGCTACCCGTGCCAACTACTACCACATCGCCATAATTTAGAATCCTGCCAAGTATAGATTGATTTACTCTTATGCTTTCAACCTTGCTATTTAGCATTTCTATTGTGTCGCGCTTAATTAGTCCATATTTAGCTATGGTGAATTTTTGTGTTATATAAAGCTCGGTAGAAATGCAATAAATAAAATCTTTAATTAAAATAAATAGTCCTATAAACAAAATCAACAATCCCACAAATGGGTCTTCGCCACTTGCACCAGCCATCACAAAACCAAAAAAGATTACAACAATCGGCAAAAGATATATCCACCAGCTAGTTTTGGCACGATAAACTATCCTATCCGAATTTTGTTCAGTTTGCCTACTATACGCAAAAGCCATTTTATGCTCCTTATTTTTAAAATTTTATAAAATGTATTTTACCCCCCCCCTAAAGTAAATTTTAGCTTAAATACTTATCATTTTTTGCAAATTTTGCGTGGATTTGTAGATTTTGGTAACAGATTCGGTAGAATTGTATTTTTGCACGAAACTAGGCGCGAATCTCAAGCGAATCCGCGAATCTTTACGCGAATCTACAGCCACGAATCGCTTTAAGCGAATCTTCCGCGCGAATCGGCGAATTATAAGCGAATCCGCGAATCTTTAGGCGGTTAAAATCGCCCAAAAATGCTATGCTTTATTTGCCAAAATATAGATTATGAGATTTTTGTAGTTGCTTTGGAGTTGTGCCATATCGTGTGCGGAATCGCTCGATAAACCACGCAATAGAGTTGATTTTTAGCTCTTTGCAGATTTCTGTTACATTTTTATTGCTAAATTCTATGAGCAATTTTGCCTTTTCAAATTTTTCGTTATCAAGCCATTCTTTGGGCGATATGCCAAAAATCGTCTTAAACTTTTTGCTAAATAGCGATATATTCATATTGAAAATATCTGCCATTTCTTGGACGCTATCAAACTCTTTGTCGCTGTTATCAAGTAGCGTTTTTAGGAATGGCTGCGAATCCATTATGCTCCATATAAAGCTAGAAAACACCTTATCCTCGCGATTCATTAGCAATAAAAATAACGCTTCGGCTTTTAGCTTGATGATTTCTTTAAAGACATTTGTGTTTAGCTTGTCTTTGTTGTCAAAATACACGCTTAGCGAGTTAATCTGCTCGTTGATATAAATATCTGAGTGTATTTTATAAACGCTCATTTTTGCCCTATTTTCGATTAAACCTAGTAAATATTTATGTTTGCTTAAAAATTTTAGCAAAAACATATTTGAGAAAAATACGCAATATGACTTGTAGATGCCACTCACTTTTGAGGTGGCGTTTATCGCGCGGAGACTGCCACTTCGCATAAAGAAAATCTCATTTTCATTTAGCACGATTTTGTTGCCGTTGCTAAGCGTTTTGTTGCCTTTTATGACAAAAATTATGACATTTCGCTTTGCCTTAATTTCGACTTTTTTATCAAACTGCCCTTTGTATTTGAGCGCGATGATTTCATCGTAATTTAGGCAATCGTGTATCTTTGAATCTAAATCGCTATCCATAAGAATTTCGTTTTCTAGGACGATGTGTCCGTTTATCGTATCTTGTTTCATAATCTATCCTCCATTTAGGTTATTAAAATTTTGATGCAAAAACATTATAAAAACCAAAATGCAAAAAACAACATAAAATCCCAAAAAATCCCAAAAATCACGCAATTTGGCTTACATAATATTTATCCTTATCTCTTGCAAAGATAAATTTTTTAGTTCCCCAAGAGATGAAAATATTATAGCTACTTTTTTAAGAAAATATTTGTTTTATGTCAATTTTTTGCTATTATGTGTAAAATTTTCCAAAATTTATACAAAAAAATTGTGAAATAATCTAAATTTTAGGCGAATCTTGGCAAATAATCGCAAATTTTGGTATTTTTATCAAAAAATGCGATTTATGCTTTGAAAAGGCGCATTTCACGCGCTTATAGCATAATATCAGCGATTTTTATGACTTTGCCTTTAAAGCATACTTCATTATTTTCTAATCTAAGTGCGATTTTATCCCCGCTTGGCGGGATTAGCGTGGCTTTGTCATTTATAAGATTTTTTGTTTTCGCTAGATAATAAACCGCGCACATTCCCGTGCCACAGGCAAGTGTGATATTTTCCACACCGCGCTCATAAGTCAAAAGTTTGATAGTGTCCTTACCAGCGATAAAAGCGAGATTCACATTGGCATTGTATTTATCACGCAGATTTTTCAAAAATGCAAGATTTTGGGCGAAATTTAAGTTTGGCACAAAAGCGACTAAGTGAGGGACGCCTGAATCTAAAAGAGTGAAATTAAAATGCGATTCGCCAAAGGATTCGGCGATATTTTCGCGCAAGATTCGCACTTTTCCCAAATTTATTTCAACTTCGCTCCCCGCCACACGCACTTTAATTTCTCCTGCGCCACTTAAAAAGCTATGATTTTTAGGCGCGATTTTATTAGCGTAGGCGTAATGCGCTACGCACCGCGAGGCATTGCCACACATATCCGCCTTGCTACCATCGGCATTGTAAAATTCCCACTGATAGGCGAATCGGCTATGTGGCAGTAGCACGACAAGCCCGTCTGCGCCGATTCCATTATGGCGATTGCAAAGTTTTTGCGCTAAACTTGCGCGATTTGCGCGTCTAAAGGCAGTGGTGATTAAAAAATCATTGCCACTTGCGCTATATTTGGTAAGCAACATTTGAAATTCCCCTTAATCGCGCAAGATTCGATAAATAAAATTAAGCGTTAGCGCAAAAAATAAAATGTGAAAAATCCACTCGCTTTGCGCGTGGAGCGTGAGAAATTCATCGCTTTGGGTGGCAGATTCGCCTAGCTTTTGTAATGCAATGATTTTGGGCGAAAAATACAGCGCAAATAAAAACGCGCAAATTATGCTAACCGCGCCACTTCCACCTAGCACAATTTTGTGGATTCGCCTAACTTGGCTTAACTTCGCGTCCAAAATCTCATAAAACGCGATGACAAAGGCAAGGATAAGTAGCAAAATGTTGAGTTTGCCAAAAATCGCACTCATCAAAATCCCCGCGCTGTATTGGGGGAGATTCACGCCCAAATCCTCCGCGTGAAATATCACACTCGCGCTAAATGCGCCAGAGCTAAAAATTGCACCGATACAAAGTGCGATGAGCCACAAGTAAAGGGCTTTAGCGGTTTTTAAAAACGAGTGGGAGAGAAAAAATTTCATTTTTAGTCCTTTATTTTAGTATTGTGGATTGCTTCGTTCGAAGCTGCG
>JBNMJF010000047.1:0-9221 GCA_050873665.1 Helicobacteraceae bacterium | reverse complement strand
GATTCAAACAATCCAAGCGCGAATCAATCCGCAGATTTAGGCAACTCAAATGCAGATTCAACCGAATCTACCGAGCCGTCGTTATTAGACAAAGTTTTAGGGATTGGCGATACTATGCGTGGGAAAAGCGATATTTATGATTTAGGGCGAATCGAGCGCACGGTAGGCGATGGCGCAGATGAAAATAGCGGTTGTAGTTGTTTCAAGCGAGGATATGGAGCAAGAGGGAGCAAAAGATGTGGCTCACGGCACTACGCTTTACACCGGGCGTTTTTTATATGCCTTACTCTAGCGGGAAAAGCTCCGTTTTTATTCGTGGTTTTGGCGAGGAGGCTACGGGATTTTATTTTGATGGGATTCCTATCAATGACATTTATGAGGGCAATGCCACTGGAGCTACGGATTTGACGCCGTTTTTTACATTTGGCTTAAGTGAGATTCAGGTATCCAAAGGCTATACTTCGCCCACATTTAGCTCGGGTAAAATGGGAGGTGCGCTAAATATGGTAACTTCAAAGCCCAAAGATAAGCTAGAAGTTCGCGCTGGATATACATTTATCGCAAATAATGAGCATCGCATAAATGCGCAAGTCGGCAGTAATTGGGGCAATCAATACTTTCAGCTAACTTACTCATATATGTAGCGCAAATCGCTAAACTACTCTTATGATTACAGCGGGGAGGGACCTGTGGCAATCCCTGATACTTCGTATAAAAATAACTTTCTCTCTGGTAAATATGGCTGGACGCCCAATGGCAACCACGAATATAGCTTAAACTTCTATTTCCAAGATACAAAGCGACTTACTTCTACTAGATTCACTTGGCCATTTTACGATAAAACGGCGTTTTATATTTTGGGGCATTCGCAGTTTAATAAAATGGTTAGCTTAGATTCAAAGCTATGGTATCATATGAATATGAATCAAATGGGTAAATCAAATACTACTAACAATGGGACAACTACTCCATTTTCTAGCAAATATAATGACTACTCGCTTGGCATCACAGAGACCGTGAAGCTAGACTTTAGCGATGACCAAAATCTAAAAGTGGGATTCACTATAAAAGATGAAAATCACACAGATACAAAGTGGAGTCATACTAGCCCACAAGATAGATGGAATATCATAGATTCATCAATCTTTGCGGAATATGCTTTGCGCGTCAATAAGTTTTTTAGATTCGCCCTAAGTGGTAGCTATGATAGGCAGGACGGCTTAAGCGTGGTAAATGAAAGCGTAAAAGATAAAAATCAGCATATACAAGGCGGTAGCATTCAAGGAATCGGCTATGTAGCTTTAGGCGAATATTGGCTACTCCACGCAAATGTCGGGCATAAGTCAAATATCCCAAAAATGCGCACTCTCTATGGCAACGGACTAAGCCTAGCTCCAAATAAAAACCTTACAAACGAAGCCTTAGTAAATGCCGAGATTGGCGCGACTTTTGATTGGGGTAGCGGACAGATTAGTGCGGTGGTGTTTTATAATTACATTCATAATATGATAATTACGGCGTGGGTGGATTCGAATCTATGTTCGAGTCCATTTACTAGCAACGGCAATGGCTCATACTGCTATCAATACCAAAACGCCAAAAACGGCTGGAGCGTGGGTGCGGAAGCAAGTATTAAGCAAGGCTTTTGGGACGATAAGCTAGTGCTTGGGGCGAATTGGACTTATCTACATAGAAAGACAAATCAATATTCGCGTGGCAATCAAACAGGCTCAAGGGAATTTACAACGCACCCTAGACAAAATATCAACTTTAATATTTTGATTGCGCCTGTAAAATATTTTGATGTGAATCTAATGGGTAGCGTCCAAACTTCAAGGTGGGCATATCGCTCTACCTATGATGACTATGTAAAACTGCCAACGGTGTTTTACTTTGACTTGGTGGCGAACTACTATGTAACAAATGCCTTTAAGCTAACATTTGGCGCATATAATCTCTTTGATAGAAATTATAATTACAATGCAAACGCTACTACGGCGAGTGCTGGAGGATTGCCCGGACGCAGGGTATTTGCTGGATTTGAGTATAGATTTTAGTTAAAGGACAAAGCAATGAAAAAAGCAATAGCATTGGGTGTAGCCCTCATAGTGGGGCTTACAAGTATGGCAGTGGCAAAGCAAAATGCCGTAAGCATATATCGCAAAAAATATGCAAAGCCTATCTCGCAATGGGAAAAACCAAAGATTGATAAAAGCATAAAGGGCTGGGAGGAACTCGCACCCTTAGGGCGTCCGCCCGTGCCAAAGGATAATCCCTTTGTCTGTAATAAGGCGCACTTAGGACGCAATCTATTCAACGACCCGCGCCTATCAAAAAGCGGACAAATCTCGTGTGAGAGTTGCCACCATAAAGAAATGGCTTCCACAGACGGGCTACCCAAAGCTATGGGGCATAATGGGCAGATTCATCGTAGGAACTCGCCTAGCACACAAGCGGCGGCGTTTTTCCCTGAGCTATTTTGGGACGGGAGAGCAAAGAGTTTGGAGGAACAAGCACTAGGACCAATAACTGACCCTACTGAAATGGCAAATACGCTTGAGAACGCTGAAAATGCGATAAAAAATGCACCTGAATATTACGCGCTGTTTGTGTCGTCCTTTGGTGATGATGAAATGAAAAAAATGTGGGCGCAATGGTATCCGTGGATGCTACCAAAGAGCGCTGAGGAAAAAGTCGCCGCAGATAAGGTAGTGCATACGCATAAGCCACAATCCGCTCCCAAAAAGGTGGATAACTTAGGCATAGAAAAGCTAGGCAAAATCGATGCGCGAATCTTAAATGATATAAAAGAGCAGGAGGCGGATATTTTTAATAGCTGGGCTTTTAGGCAAAAAACGAATGAAAAGCGCGAATCTATAAAAGATGATGACATAATCGCTAAAATCCCCAAAGATGAAATAGAGAGAGCAAAAAAGCTAATCACAATAGAAAATATCGCCAAAGCTATTGCGACATTTGAGAGAGGACCAAATATAATGGGTACGAGAAATACGAGATTTAACCGCTTTCTAAACGGCGACTACACCGCACTAAGCGATAAAGAGCTATATGGAATGGATATATTTCGCAATAAAGGCGCGTGTATGAACTGCCACTACGGGGCGATACTAAGTGATAAAAAGTTTCATAATATTGGGCTTGATTTCTACGGACGCGAAGGGCAGGACTTAGGACGCTATGAAGTAACCAAAAAACGCGCAGATGTGGGAGCGTTTAAAACGCCGTCCTTAATCAATGTCGCCAAAACCGCGCCATATATGCACAATGGAATCTCGCCAAATCTAGTGGGCGTGATACAGCTATTTAACGCTGGAGTGCCTGTGCCTGTGGCAGAAAATGCGAAAAAAGATAAACTATTGCCACAAAAATCACATTTGATAAAACCGCTAAATCTAAGTGCGGAGGAAGTGGAGGCGTTATAGAGGCGTTTTTAAGGGCGTTGTAAAAGGTGCGTTCAATTCGTTCTGGGGTATGCAATTTGCGCCGTTTTCACACAAAACTGCGCTCAATAGACACCAAGTCTTATTTCGCTTGTTTCGCGCAAAAACGGCGCAAAGCCACACCGCCATTACTTCGATTGCGATTCGTGCAAAGCACGAATCTAGCGAAAAAAATTAAGTCAAAAATACTTATTAAAGTTTTTGCTTCGTTTTGCTTTTGCCAAAAGTAGAATCTCTCTATTTTTCATCATTGCGAAGCGAATCGTAGATTCGCCAAAGCAATCCAAGCCTTTTCGTCATACTGAGCGTAGCGAAGTATCCAAATCACGCGAATCTAAATTATAAGCGAATCAATGTCTCAAAAGTGAATCAAAATAACCTTACCTAGTAGATTAGAGTTTATGGGGATAGTGGGACTCTACTTTTTGCAAAAGCAAAAAGTAGCAAAAACTTTTATATAGATTCGCACTTCGTGCGGATTTTATTTTTTTGGATACTTCGCGCTATTGCGCTCAGTATGACGAGGTTTATTACCTTTTTGGATTGCTTCGGTGTTTGCAACGTCTCGCAATGACGAATCGTTGCCCCGTAATAATTTTTTGCGCTAAAAAAACTTGCCATTCTTTTTAGCACAAAATCCACAAATCTATCTCAAAAAAAAGGAAATAAATTTTTATAAATTTTGCCATTTTGCTTGATTTGACTTGACTACGAATCGTAATTTTACTACAATTTCGCCTTTTAAAATTGAACGATTTGCGATTCGCGTTTGCAAAGATTCGCAAAATTTGCGCAATTTGCTTAATAAACTAAGGATTTGAAAATATGGAAAAAATGCGACTAAAATTAAAGGCTTACGACCACAGAGTGCTTGATAGGTCGGTAGGCTCGATTGTAAGCACCGCAAAACACACAGGCTCTAAAATCATCGGTCCTATTCCGTTGCCCACAAGAAAGCGCAAATACACCGTTTTGCGCTCTCCGCATATCAACAAAGATTCGCGTGAGCAGTTTGAAATGCGAATCCACAGCCGAATCATAGATATTGTGTCTGCTACGCCTGATACGGTGGATAACCTTATGGGGCTTGATTTAGCACCCGAAGTGGAAGTTGAAGTTACCTTTATAAATTGATTAAGGATTTAAGAAATGGAATTTGTTGTAGAAAAAATCGGTATGAGTAGGACGCTAGGCGCGAAAAGCGAGGCGGTTACGCTACTAAAAATAGTAGATTCAAAAGTGTGCGAGTTGCTAGAAAATGGCAAAGCAATAGTCGCATACAAAAGAGGCAAAGCTCACAATAAGCCACTAGAAGGGCAACAAAAGAAATACAGCCTAAGCAAAGAGTTTAATAGATTCGCAACTTTGAGCGTGGCAAATAAAGAAGTGGAGAATTTGGATTTAAGCATTTTAGATTCGGCAAAGCGCATTAAAGCGTCATTTAAAACCAAAGGGCGCGGATTTAGCGGTGTAATGAGACGCTGGAATTTTCAAGGCGGTCCTGCGGCACACGGCTCTAGATTCCACCGCGCACCGGGTTCTATCGGTAATAGAGAGTGGCCCGGACGCGTCCAAAAGGGCAAAAAAATGGCTGGACATTACGGCGATGAGCTAGTAACGGTGCAAAGTGAGATTTTATCCTTTGATAAAGAAAGCGCGGTGCTTGTGCTAAAAGGCTCTACACCGGGCTATGACGGTGCATTTGGGCGAATCCGAGTCATCGAATCAAAAGCGTAAAACGATATAAAAAGGGTTAGAAATGAGTAAAGCAATTATTTTAGATAAAGATTTTAAAAAATCATCTGACATTGCGCTTCCTAGCGAATATGCGGACATTAAAGAGCATAATTTATATCTTTATGTCAAGTCATATTTGGCGTCTTTGCGCCTAAATAGCGCAAAAGCAAAGACTAGAGGCGAAGTTAGTGGCGGTGGCAAAAAGCCGTGGAGTCAAAAAGGTGGCGGACGCGCTAGGGCTGGGAGCATTACTTCGCCCGTATTTGTCGGCGGTGGCGTGGCTCACGGACCAAGCAACAATCGCAATTATGACATTAAGATTAACAAAAAGCAAAAGCGACTAGCACTAAACTACGCGCTTTATCAAAAAGCGGTTGAAAATAAGCTCTTTGTGGTGGATTCGCTAGATATTAAAAGTGGCAAGACAAAGGACGCTTTTAAGATTTTCAAAAGTCTAAATGAGCGCAACGCATTGTTTGTAACGGCAAGTAATAGCGATGAGACTTTTTTGGCATTTAGAAATTTGGCGGATTGCTATTTGGTGGATTTAGACGAAGTCAATGCGTATCTAATCGCCGTTTTCAAATGCGTAGTCATCGAAAAAGTAGCATTTGATGAGCTTATAAAAGGTGGTAAATAATGGCAGATATAACAGATATTAAATCAATAATGTATACTGAAAAGTCGCTAAGTCAGCAAGAGAGTGGCATTATCGTGGTGCAAACAGCCACAAATGTCAGCAAAAATCAACTGCGCGTGATTTTTAATGAATATTTTGGATTCAACCCTTTGAGAATCAATTCTTTGCGACAAAGTGGCAAAACAAAGCGATTTCGTGGCGTTAAAGGGAGTAGAGCGGATTTTAAGAAATTCTATATCAAAGTGCCAGAGAGCGCCAAGATAGAATCATTAAAAGTGTAAAAGAATCGCTAAAAGTTTAATTATAAAGGATTAGGAAATGGCTATTAAAGTATATAAACCAACTACGCCAAGTAGGCGTTTTATGACAAGCCTTAGCTCTAGTGATATTACCGCTAAAGCTAGTGTGCGCTCATTGCTTAAAAAGCTAAAAGTAACCGCAGGGCGCAATAATAATGGGCGAATCACTTCTCGCCACAAAGAAGGCGGTGCGAAAAAGCTGTATCGAATCATTGACTTTAAGCGCAACAAGCTAAATATCGAGGGCATTGTTAAAGCAATCGAATACGACCCATTTAGAAACTGCCGAATCGCGCTTGTATGCTATGTTGATGGCGAAAAGCGATACATTTTGCAGCCAAACGGACTAAAAGTCGGTGATAAAGTTTTGGCGGCAAATGAGGGCATTGATGTGAAAGTCGGCTACTCTATGAAGCTAAAGGCGATTCCGCTAGGTAGCATTATCCACAATATCGAGCTTTATCCGGGCGCAGGTGGGCAAATCGCTCGAAGTGCAGGAGCTAGTGCGCAACTTATGGGGCGTGAGGGCAAATACTCTATCATCAAAATGCCTAGTGGCGAGATGAGATATATTTTGGAGGAATGTCGCGCGACTATCGGTAGCATAGGCAATGAGGATTATATCAACATATCGCTAGGTAAAGCTGGTAGAGCGAGATATTTGGGGATTCGCCCACAAACGCGTGGTAGCGCGATGAACCCAATTGACCACCCACACGGTGGTGGCGAGGGCAAAACAGGCTCTAGCGGACACCCTGTATCGCCTTGGGGAACTCCAGCTAAAGGATATAAGACAAGGCGTAAAAAATCTAGCGATAGACTAATAATTTCAAGAAAGAAAAAATAAGGAAAAAATATGGCAAGGTCGGTAAAAAAAGGTCCATTTGTTGATGATTATTTGGTAAAAAAAGTAGCCAAAGCAAAAGAGAGCAAGGATAATAAGCCCATTAAAACTTGGTCGCGCAGAAGCACCATTACGCCTGAGATGATTGGGCTAACATTCAATGTCCATAACGGCAGGGCGTTTGTGCCTGTGTATATCACCGAATCTCATATCGGCTATAAACTCGGCGAATTTGTGCTTACAAGGACATTCAAAGGGCATAAAGGCACCGTGCAAAAAAAGATAGGCAAGTAATTAAATAGGTGAAAGGTAAAAAATGAGCAAAGCATTACTAAAATACATTAGATTGTCCCCCACGAAAGCAAGGCTGATTGCAAGGGAGATTCAAGGAATGAATGCGGAGTTAGCATTGGCGACTTTGGAATTTGCTCCAAATAAAGCTGCCAAAGTGATTTACAAGGTTTTGGCGTCCGCTATCGCTAATGGCAATTATGACGCGCAAAGCGTGGTTGTGAAATCTTGCCGAATCGATGCGGGTCCCGTGCTTCGCAGAATGTCGCCACGCGCTAGAGGACGGGCAAATATGATTCGCAAACCCACAGCGCATATTTTGGTAGAAGTGGCAGACCCCAAAGAGATTGCCAAAGCACTTGAGATACAAAAAGCGCAAAAGGCGCAAAGAGCTACAAAAGAAAGCAAGAGCGAATCCAAAAAAGCACTTGCAAAAGTCGGCAAAAAAGACATTGTCAAAGTAGAAAAAGCGACAAAGAAAGTAAGCGAATCCAAAAAGGCAGATTCGCCAAAAGATTTAAAAGATTCAAACGAATCTGCGCCAAAGGCTACAAAAACGACAAAAGCCACAAAAGATTCAAGCCCAAAAGCCGAATCAAAAGTCGCTAAAGAAACAAAAGAGCCAAAAGCAAAAAAGCCTAGCGCAACAAAAACAGCAAAAACAACAACAAGTGAGGATAAATAATGGGACAAAAAGTCAATCCAGTCGGTCTTAGATTAGGTATCAATAGAAATTGGACATCGAGGTGGTTTCCCTCACAAAAGGTTACAATCTTTAACATTGGCGAGGATTATAAGATTCGCAAGTTCATCAAAAAAGAGCTTTATTACGCGGGGATTAGCGAGATGATTATCGAGCGCACCACCAAAAAAATCAAAATCACCGTATTTGCTGCGCGTCCGGGGCTAGTCATCGGTAAAAAAGGCGCGGATATTGAGCGAATCAAAGAAAGCCTTAAAAAATTAGTCCAAAAAGATGTCGCCATAAACATTAAGGAAGTCAAAAAGCCACAATCAAACGCGCAGTTAGCCGCTGAAAATGTCGCTATGCAGTTAGAGAGACGCGTGGCATTCCGCCGAGCGATGAAAAAAGTAATGCAAAGCGCGATGAAATCTGGCGCAAAAGGCACCAAAGTCAAAGTCTCTGGGCGTTTGGCTGGTGCCGAAATGGCTAGGACGGAATGGTATATGGAAGGTAGAGTGCCACTCCATACGCTTCGTGCAAAGATTGATTATGGATTCGCCGAGGCGATGACGACATTTGGTATCATCGGCGTTAAGGTGTGGATTTTCAAAGGCGAGATTTTGCAAAAGGGAATCCAAGCAGAGAAAAAAGATTCTGAGACAAGAGTAAAGAGAGGTAGATAGCGATGTTAATGCCCAAAAAGACAAAATATAGAAAGCAAATGAAAGGTCGCAATCGTGGCAAATCTACGCGCGGTAGCAAAATAGCTTTTGGCGATATTGCGATAAAAGCACTAGAGGCGGGGCGAATCGATTCGCGCCAAATCGAAGCGGCAAGGATTGCGATGACTAGGCATATCAAAAGGACGGGGAAGATTTGGATTCGCGTATTCCCTGATAAGCCTATCACCGCAAAGCCACTAGAAACGAGAATGGGTAAAGGTAAAGGCGCGGTTGAAAAATGGGTTATGAATATTAAGCCGGGTCGAATCATCTATGAAATGGTCGGCGTAGAGGAAAGTTTGGCGCGAGAGGCATTGGCACTTGCGCAAAGCAAACTCCCATTTAAAACAAAAATCATAACAAGCGAGAGTGAAAATGAAATCTACTGATGTATTGAAATTTAAAGATATAAAAGACAAAGACATTAAAGAATTGCAGTCGCTTTTAAAAGAAAAAAAGCTCAAACTTTTTGAATTGCGATTGCAGTTAAAGACTATGCAACTAACTGATTTCGCGCAAATTTCGGTGGTTCGCAAAGAGAT